>NZ_JBHUNA010000004.1:36474-48610 GCF_042685205.1 Lentibacillus juripiscarius | reverse complement strand
TATGCCTTAATAGGGCACGTGCGGTTTGATGAGGGGGTAGCCTTGAGAAAGGTTACCCTACTCTATTTAGTCACTAACTTGTGATTTAAACATAAACTATAAAAGAATTGAGACAGCAACATATGTGGAGGGAAGGAACAAGAATGACTCAACAAATTGCTGTTATAGGCGGGGATGCACGGTATCTGGAATTAATACGCCAGCTGCAGGCATTGCCGAATATAACCATACATTTAATTGGCTTTGACAAATTGGAGCAAGGATTTACAGGATCACACCAAATAGAATTTAACGATCTGGACCAGGCGCAAATGGATGCCATTATTTTGCCTATTACCGGGACCGATCAGTCGGGGTACGTGGAAACGGTTTTTTCAGACCAAACGATCCAGCTGACGGATGAATGGTTTAAAGGGTTGAAGGATTCGGCTGTTTTATTTACCGGAATTTCAAATGCCTATCTGGATGAAGCAGCGGAACAGGCTAATGTAAAACTCATTCCACTGCTTAATCGTGATGACGTGGCCATTTATAATTCGATTCCAACAGCAGAAGGCACGATTATGATGGCTATCAAACATACCGACTTTACTATCCATTCTTCACGTGTTATTGTTGTCGGATTTGGCAGAGTCGGGAACACAGTAGCAAATAAGTTCGCAGCCCTTGGTGCGAAGGTCTCCGTTTGTGCCGAAAGCATTATGGACTTGGCCCGAATAACAGAATTAGGGCATACGGCCATCCCGTTCGATCAGATGCATGAACATACAGGTTCATGTGATTTGCTTATTAATACAGTTCCGGCCCAGGTCGTCACCAAAGATGCTATTCAGCATCTTCCTCCTCATGGCATCATCTTTGACCTCGCGTCGAAACCAGGCGGAACCGACTTTAATTATGCGGACCAGCGTGGCATCAAAGCGATTCTGGCCAAAAGTCTGCCTGGAGTAGTCGCACCAAAGACGGCTGGTAAAATATTGGCGGATGTTATTAAACAATTTTTAACTGAACGGAAGGAGAATCTGTAATGGGATTAGAAGGAAAACGGATTGGCTTTGGCATCACCGGTTCACACTGCACGTATGACCAGGTTTTTCCGGAACTGGAAAAATTGGTGGAGTCCGGGGCGGAGGTTATCCCGATTGTATCCTACACAGTCCAGAATACCGATACCAAGTTTGGCTATGCAGATGATCATGTTGCCAAAATAGAATCGATTACGGGCAAACGTGCCATCAAAACAATTCCTGAGGCAGAACCACTAGGACCGGCGCTTCCTCTTGACTGTATGGTAATTGCCCCTTTGACCGGAAACTCCATGAGCAAGCTTGCGAATGCTCTCACGGATACACCAGTGCTGATGGCCTCTAAAGCAACGATAAGAAACCAGAATCCAGTCGTACTCGGCATAGCAACGAATGACGCACTAGGGATGAATGGGGTTAATTTAATGCGGCTGATGGCCAGCAAATATTATTATTTTATTCCGTATGGGCAAGATAATCCGTATAAAAAGCCAAATTCACTCGTTTCCGACATGGGCCAATTATCCGCCACCATTGAATCGGCGCTAAAACATCAGCAAATTCAGCCTGTCATCATTCCTCATTCCGGTTAAAATGTGGTAGAATAAAACCAATCTATTATTTTAGAGAGGTGTCAGAATAAATGGCGGAAAAAACAGCATTTACTATTGCAGTTGTAGGAGCTACTGGTGCAGTTGGACAAAAGATTGTTCAGCTATTGGAAAAAAAAGATATTCCTATTAAACAACTGAAACTATTGTCGTCGCAACGGTCAGCTGGTAAAAAAGTATTTTTTGCCAATAGGGAAATAACGGTTGAGGAAGCTGTTCCAGAAAGCTTTGAGGATGTCGATATAGCATTGTTCTCAGCAGGAGGTTCTGTTTCTAAAAAACTGGCACCCGAAGCGGTCAAACGTGGCGCGGTGGTTGTGGATAATACCAGTGCTTACAGGCTGGATAAAGACGTTCCACTAGTTGTACCGGAAGTGAATGAACAAGATCTGCAATCACATAACGGAATTATTGCAAATCCAAATTGCTCCACTATCCAAATGGTTGCGACTTTAAAACCGATACAGGAAGCTTTTGGTCTGAAACGTGTGATTGTGTCAACGTATCAGGCTGTGTCAGGTTCCGGTAATGAAGCATGCGATGAACTTGAGGAACAGACGAAGCAATACGTTAATGGGGAAGACATGACAGCGGAACTGCTGCCTGTCAAAGGGGATGAGAAACACCTTCCAATTGCATTTAATGCCTTACCCCAAATTGATGTCTTTCAGGATAACGGCTACACGTTTGAGGAAATGAAAATGATAAATGAATCCAAGAAAATTCTCCATGACGACGCACTGGCTATCGCCGCAACTTGTGTCAGATTGCCGATTTTCACATCCCACGCGGAAAGTGTGTACGCCGAAGTTGAAGAAAACGGCCTCTCCGTAAAAGATATACAAAACACTCTCGGTAATGCGGATGGTGTCGTTCTTGAAGATGACCCACAGACACAGACCTACCCGACACCACTGAGTGCCGCGGAGAAAGAAGAAGTGTTTGCCGGTCGTGTCCGTAAAGATCTGGATAATGACAATGGCTTTCATTTCTGGGTTGTGTCTGATAACTTGATGAAAGGTGCTGCATTGAACACCATTCAAATCGCAGAACGCTTAATTCAGAATAAATGGCTTTAAAAATTGAGGTGGAATCATGCAGATAGTGGTTCAGAAATTCGGGGGTACGTCTGTACAAACCGAAGAAAATCGAAATCACGTTATTCAACACATTAAAAATGCCTTAATGAATAATTATAAACTTGTCGTCGTTGTATCTGCTTTAGGGCGGAAACCAGCTCCTTATGCAACAGACACATTGCTGGATCTGGTTGACTTCCCAAAAAATTATAATTCCAATCGTGAATTGGATCTGCTTATGTCCTGTGGGGAAACAATTGCGTCAGTTGTATTGTCAAATGAACTACAGAAACATCATATCAATGCGTCAGCACTTACCGGCGCACAGGCCGGCTTTGTAACAAATGACGATTTCACGCAGGCGAAAATTAAAGAAGTGAAGGCTGATCGAGTTCTTGAGGAATTTAAACAGCATGATGTCGTTGTCGTAGCTGGCTTCCAGGGGCATACGGAATCCGGGGAGATAACAACGATTGGCCGTGGCGGCAGTGATACGACTGCGGCCGCCCTGGGTGCCGCACTAGATGCAGACCGGGTCGAAATTTTCACAGATGTGAATGGGGTGATGACAGCAGACCCCAATATGGTTTCATCTGCGAGACCGATGGATATAGTGACGTATACGGAAATATGCAATTTGGCATATCAGGGTGCTAAAGTAATCCACCCTCGTGCTGTTGAAATTGCCATGCAAGCGAAAATTCCTATGCGCGTTCGGTCGACTTATGTCGAAGATGAAGGGACACTGATAACTGCATCGCGAATTCAGGAAACGGGAACGGATATCCCTGACCGCCTGATTACCGGTATTGCTCACATGTCATCAATCACGCAAATAAAGGTCCAGACGAAAGAAGAGACACACCGGCTCCAGTCTGATGTTTTCAAAGCAATGGCTGAAGCAGGGATTTCTGTTGATTTCATCAATATTTCACCAACCGGCGTTATCTATACTGTGCCGGATGCGCACACGGAAAAAGCTGTGCACATTCTTGAAACATTAGGTTTTTACCCGGAAATAACGGAAAACTGTGCCAAAGTTTCCGCAGTTGGCGCCGGAATGACCGGTGTGCCAGGTGTTGCATCAAGAATCGTTCAGTCACTAACAAACGCAGGTGTGCAAATATTGCAATCTGCGGACAGTCATACAACCATTTGGGTGCTCATCCATGAACAGGATTTGAAAACAGCTGTGAACGCACTTCACGACGTTTTCGAACTAAACCATGTGAATGAGCAGCCCGTTTAAATGATCGGTTAATTAAAAGGGGTTGTTGTTACCTGGCCACGCATGAAATATTTATTTCTTTATTCAGTTAGCAACAACTTTTTACAATACAGCCACTAAAAAAGAAAGGTGTCATGAAATGGAGTTTGGTAACGTTGTGACCGCGATGGTTACACCATTTGACGCGCAAGGTGAAATTGACTTTGACAAAACGGACCGTCTGGTGGAATATTTGCTGGATAACGGGAGTGATGGGCTTGTTGTTGGCGGCACTACCGGTGAATCACCTACACTGACAAAAGAAGAAAAGGTCTCTCTCTTCAGACATGTCGCAGAAACAGTGAATGGGCGTGTGCCTGTCATTGCCGGGACCGGAAGCAATGACACGGCTGCATCCATCGCATTGACCAAGGAAGCGGAATCAGTTGGTGCAGATGGGATTATGCTTGTCGTGCCATACTATAATAAACCTAATCCGGAAGGGCTATATAGGCATTTTGAAGCAGTTGCAAATGCGGCCAATCTGCCGGTCATGCTGTATAATGTCCCGGGCCGGACTGCTGTTAAGATGGATGCAGACACGATAATACGCTTGAGCAAGCTAGAGAATGTTGTGTCCGTAAAAGAAGCCAGTGGTGACTTAGACCAGGTATCCAAGATTATTGAACAGACAGCGGAAGATTTCAGCGTTTACTGTGGGGAGGACAGCATCACACTGCCGATGCTTTCTCTTGGTGCAAATGGCGTCGTGTCAGTTGCATCCCATATTGCCGGGAGTAAAATCCAGGATATGGTACACGCGTATCGGTCGGGTGATGTAAGAAAAGCTGCATCCATTCACCGTAAATTGCTGCCGCTCATGAACGTGTTGTTTGATCAGCCTTCTCCAGCACCGGTGAAAACGGGACTGAATATGAAAGGGATTGACGTTGGTCATGTCCGTCTGCCTTTAGTTGGATTAACTGATTTGGAAAAAGAATCATTAAAAAAGTTGATCAATAATTAAAAATATCGGCCTGGGAGCCGATATTTTATACATAAGTGCAACTATGACATCCGCCATTAAGGCTTGGCGAATGTCACGTTTTCTAAATCTGCTGCATGGACTGCTCCAAACTTGTTCATACTAATTTTGGAATGAGTATGTTAAAGGAGTGACCATACATGGAAAAAGATCCAGGGAAGAAAGGCGATCAGAATCAGGGAGATCAGGCGAACAATTCGTCTTTAGTACAGAAGATTCAGCAGCTTGGTCAATCCAATGTACCACAGGCACCGGATTCCAATATTCATGTGCTGTCTATAATTGGACAAGTGGAGGGGCACGTGCAGCTGCCCGCACAAAATAAAACGACCAAATACGAGCATTTGCTACCCCAGCTTATAGCTATCGAACAAAACCCGAAAATTGAAGGGCTTATTGTTCTGCTTAATACAGTCGGCGGTGATGTGGAGGCGGGTCTGGCCCTGTCGGAGATGATTGGGTCCGTATCAAAACCAACCGTTTCCGTTGTTTTGGGCGGGGGCCATTCCATAGGCGTGCCGATTGCGGTTTCTACCGATTACTCGTATATTGTGCCAACAGCGACGATGACCATCCATCCAATTCGGATGAATGGGCTAGTTATTGGTGTACCGCAAACATTTGAATATATGGATAAGATGCAGGATCGTGTCATTGATTTTGTGATTGGGCATTCGGATATTGAAGAAGAAAAGTTTAAAGAACTTATGTTTGCTAAAGGAAACTTGACCAGGGACATTGGGACGAATGTTGTTGGAGAGGATGCAGTTGAACATGGCTTAATTGATGGAATCGGTGGTGTGACACAAGCCATGCAAAAATTGAATGAAATGATTGATGACAATAAAGGACCAGAAGATCAGGTGATACAATGATTCTATACACGCCACTCGCTGAAACAGATATTTTTCCTGTTTCGGAGGCTGATTTACAAAAGCGGCATTGTGTCTCGCACAATGGCAAGCAATTGTATGTAGAGGAAATGGAAGACGGACAATTCCAGTTACTGCAAGTACTCTCGACGGATCCAAATGATTTTATGAACACAGATTACATCCCTGGAACTATTTTGCGATAAACCTACGTCAAACAATGAAAACTGTGCTATAATGGAACTAATTGTCAAAGAAAACCCTTGCCCGCCGGATGGCAGGGGTTTGCTGTTCCGTTTTTGAGAATTCTCTCACGCAGCGAGGTGATTGTCTTGGCAAAGAAAAAAAGAAAGAAGAAAAAAAATCAATTAAGCAAACAAGTGAAATCGGAGCTGCTTGGACTGCTTTTTCTATTTATAGCCATTTTTGGAAGTGGGGCGAGTGCTATTAGTGATGGTGCGATCCCAGGTGGTCTGGAATATATTTTCCGTTTTTTTCTTGGAATCTGGTATTTTGTTGCTTCTGTTTTTCTGCTGATAATAGGGATTACATTAATGATTAAAAGACAATTGCCCAGTTTCTCAAGCAAAAAAATGGTAGGATTTTATATCATTTTTGGAGGCGTGCTGCTGTTTTCACATATAGAAACCTATGAAAGGCTGCTAGCTCTGCCGGAAAGCCCGTCTGTTCTCAAGGCAACATGGAACAGTTTAATCGCGTTCGTTGAAGGAGAGGGTGGTGCTGCACAAACCGGTGGCGGCATAATCGGTGCGCTGCTGCTTGTATTCAGCTACTATCTCTTTTCTGCTGCCGGTGCGAAGATAGTTTCTGTATTTTCTATATTAATAGGCATTATTTTTATGACAGAGTTCTCGCTTGGTGACTTTGTAGCGAAATGGATGGAACGATTTGTGGCTGTGATCCGTTCAGCCAAACAGCGGCTGCTGGAATTCAAAGCTAGTAGCAAGGAGAGCCAGAATGACGAAGCGCTGGATGTGGAGCCGGATGACACCCCTGAAAAGGATGAACCAGTCATTCAGGACTTTACGGATGTTGCCTATTCTTTTGACGTGCAGGAAACGGAAGAGAATTCAGACGACACCCCTGTACCAGATAACGCGGAACCTGTTCCAGACGAAGGGAAAGCAGATGAACCAGTTGAAGTGGAGGAGGATAATCCGCTGCCGATGACTGAAAGTGAAAATCATGAGTATGAACTGCCTCCTCCTAACCTACTGGCGGAACCTGCACAAAGTTCGCAACAGCAGGAGAAGTCGCAAATTCAGGCAACAGTCCGGAAATTGGAACGGACTTTTCAGAGTTTTGGGGTTAAAGCACGCGTTACAAAAGTGCATGTCGGCCCGGCCGTTACCAAGTACGAGGTCTACCCTGAGGCTGGCGTCAAAGTAAGCAAAATAGTCAATTTGCATGATGATTTGGCACTTGCCTTGGCCGCTAAAGATATCCGGATTGAAGCACCTATACCAGGTAAATCAGCTGTGGGCATAGAAGTGCCGAATGAGGAAATTGCGATGGTTTCCTTGCGGGAAGTTCTGGACAGTGCGGTTACCAAACAATCTTCTAAACTATTATTTGCGCTTGGTCGGGATATCTCCGGTGATGCTGTTGTTTCCGAGTTGAGCAAAATGCCGCACATGCTGATCGCTGGTGCAACCGGGAGCGGGAAAAGTGTTTGCGTGAACGGCATTATTACGACGATTTTAATGCGGGCGAAACCACACGAAGTCAAAATGATGATGATTGATCCTAAAAAAGTAGAGCTTAATGTGTATAACGGCATCCCGCATTTGCTGACACCGGTTGTTACTGACCCTAAAAAAGCATCAAAGGCATTGAAGAAAATCGTTGATGAAATGGAACGGCGGTACGAACTGTTCTCGGAAACAAGCACGCGCAATATCGAAGGGTACAATGACTATATCCGGAAGTATAATCAGACACTGCCGGAGGAGGAACAGCAGCCAAATCTTCCATACATCGTCGTTCTAGTGGACGAGCTGGCAGACTTGATGATGGTTGCTTCCAACGATGTGGAGGATGCCATTACACGACTTGCACAAATGGCAAGGGCAGCCGGCATACATTTGATCCTGGCAACACAGCGTCCTTCCGTTGATGTTATTACCGGTGTCATTAAAGCTAATATTCCGTCCCGGATAGCGTTCAGTGTATCGTCGGCAACAGATTCACGGACCATTCTTGATGCTGGTGGTGCCGAAAAGCTGTTAGGACGAGGTGATATGCTGTTCACGCCGGTAGGTTCATCCAAACCGACCAGGGTGCAGGGCGCGTTTTTATCGGATGAAGAAGTAGAGCGGGTAGTCGATCATTGTGTCGAACAGCAGAAAGCTTCTTATCAGGAAGAAATGATCCCGGAAGAAACGAGTGAAGCCACTTCAGAGGTCGATGATGAATTGTATGACGAAGCAGTACAGCTAATAACTGAAATGCAGAGTGCCAGTGTATCCATGCTGCAGCGGCGATTCCGGATCGGTTATACCCGGGCTGCCCGGCTGATTGATGCGATGGAGGACAGGGGTATAGTGGGGCCGTATGAAGGCAGCAAACCACGCACTGTCCTTGTGTCACAAGTGAATGAAGAAAAAACATCGTGATCGTTACCGGATCGGACAGCAATTCTTTAGTTGGGAATTGCTGTCTTTTTTACGAGGTTGTTCAAAAAGTCCGGTAAAAATGACACATCAATAGAGGACCTTCGACTAAATACCGACACGTCCTGTGTCGAACGTCGAAGTCACCACAACACGCGAGAAGATCGTTGGCTTGCTTTTTCGTTCCTCGGAAAAGAAAAGCCCTTTTCCTGCGTGCGATGCAGATTCAGGGAAGCATTCCTGCTTTTTATCCTTTTTGAACATGCACTTTACGGGATTTTTTTCCTATGACTTTAATCTAAAAAATTATGCTAAACTTCGCCAGAATCTATTTATTTATTTTGTGGAAAATGTTATATTTATGTCGAACTAATGAGTCATACGTCAGATGTCAGATTTCTATTTTAGAGGTTGTACGCACTTTTATAGAGGTCCTGCAAACGAAAGGGGGGGTCAGCATGTCGCTTAAAATAGATTCGCGTCATTTATATTTGCAAGTTATCGATCAGGTTAAGCACGATATTGAAAGCGGTAAATATAAACCAAAGCAAAAACTGCCATCGGAATTCCAGCTGTCAAAGGAATTGGGTGTCTCCCGTGCGACGCTGCGTGAAGCATTAAGGATACTGGAAGAGGAAAATATTGTCACACGCAGACATGGCGTTGGGACATTTGTTAATCCTAAGCCGATTTTTTCCTCTGGGATTGAACAACTGAACAGTGTAACCTATATGATTGAACAATCCGGCAAAAGACCCGGTTCACAGTTTCTGACAACAGAATTCCTTGAGCCTACTGAAGACGAACAGCGTAAATTTGCGCCGAAAGAACTGCAATCGCTCGTGAAAATTGAACGTGTCCGGACGGCGGATAATGATCCGGTCGTGTTTTGTATTGATAAACTGCCTGAGGGTCTTGTCCCCATCGACCGTGTTCATGAATCGGATTCATTATTCAAATTGATGGAGGAACACTCCGGTAACAGGATAGCCTATGCGGTTACATATATTGAACCTGTCAGTTACCATGACCGGATTCATGAAACATTGAAATGTGACCCTGAACAGTCACTTCTGCTGCTGAAACAAATGCACTATACGGCTGATGATGATCCGGTTTTATACTCGGCGAATTTCTTCCGGTCGGACATGTTTAGTTTTCACGTTTTAAGGAAGAGGTTGTAAGGGTTTTCATAATAAACGATATTACGTTTAGGAGGTGATGACCGGAAAGCAGGGGATAATTACGCGGCAGATGGTTGTATTGGATCCATATATCACAAATTACAGGGGGTATTACACATGAACAACCGTAAACTCATTTTGGTATTTGCTTTATTACTGAGTCTTGGAATGGTTTTGGCAGCCTGTGGCGGCGGTGATTCCGGGGAAGAAAACAGTGGTTCTGACAACGGTTCCGAAAACGGTGACAATGCAGCGAATGAAGACAGTTCCGATTTCTCTGCGGCGATGGTAACAGACGTTGGCGGTGTTGATGACAAATCGTTTAACCAGTCTGCCTGGGAAGGATTAAAGGCATGGGGAGAGGAACAGGGCCTTGAAAAAGGAGAAGGCTTTGATTATGCACAGTCAAATGACGACGCTGATTATCTTCCTAACCTGAATACACTTGTCCGTGATGATTATAACTTAGTTTTTGGCATTGGCTATAAACTGGCGGATGCAATTAAGGAAGTTTCTGAACAATATCCGGACACTCATTTTGCTATTGTTGACGAAGTAGTCGAAGGACCGAACATTGCCAGTATTACATTTGCTGACCATGAAGGTTCATTCCTGGCTGGTGTTGCAGCCGCGAAGAAAACAAAAACAGATAAAATCGGCTTTGTTGGGGGCACAGACTCCGACTTGATTAACAAATTTGAATCCGGCTTCCGTGCAGGAGCAAAGACGGTCAATCCTGACATTGAAATCGATGTTCAATATGCGGGTGCTTTTGATGCACCGGATGACGGTAAAATGATCGCAAGCAATATGTATAATAATGATGTCGACGTTATTTACCACTCGTCAGGTGCAACTGGAAACGGAGTGTTTGCACAAGCAAAAGACATTAAAAATAATAATCCTGACCGTGAAGTATGGGTGATCGGTGTTGACCGTGACCAGTATGAAGAGGGCCAGATTGGCGACCATAATGTAACATTGACTTCCATGATTAAACGGGTTGATCATTCTGTTCAAGAGGTTACCAACATGGCTATGGACGGTGAATTCCCAGGTGGCGAAGTGCTTGAATTTGGTGTGGAAGATGAAGGTGTCGGCCTTGCGGATACGAACGAAGAGGCTTACACGGATGATATTGCAGAAGCTGTCGACGAGTGGAAACAGAAAATTGTTGATGGTGAAGTAGACGTTCCGCAGACAATTGAAGAATTGGAAAGCTACTTGGAATCACTGTAAATATATGGAAAAGGCTGGTTTTCATGCCAGCCTTTTCTTCCATAATGAACCACATGAAAGGAACAAAAAATCTCATTTGAAAAATTTTCAAATGAAGAGCTGCCCCCCTTTTCATTTGGCAATTTTTTATAACGCTGAATGAATTTCATAAATGCTTTTTCTGTTTGATATACGAACATATAACACACTTAATCATATACTCCACCTTGGAAGATTGGTGTGTAGCTTCGAAAATCGCTGAAAGGGACCCGAGCGCTCATCTCGAGACCAAAACGGCACTTGAAGGCGGTCGAAAAGGTTTCGAGAGCCCATCTCGAGACCAAAACGGCACCAAAAAGCGGTCGAAAAGGTCTTGAGAGCCCTTCTCGAAACCAAAACGGCACTTGAAAGCGGTCGAAAAGGTCTTGAGAGCCCATCTCGAGACCAAAACGGCACTTGAAAGCGGTCGAAAAGGACTCGAGAGCCCATCTCGAGACCAAAACGGCACTTGAAAGCGGTCGAAAAGGTCTTGAGAGCCCTTCTCGAGACCAAAACGGCACTTGAAAGCGGTCGAAAAGGTCTTGAGAGGCCGTCTCGAGACCAAAAATTGGAATGGAAGGCGGACAACTCCTGCGGGATAAGAGACCTAGATGAGACCCGCGGGGGCGTTAGTCCAAAGTAAAACTTCAAAGAGTTGCTTTCGACCTGCGAGGAGTGCAGCATCCACGTCCACACTTGCAACACGACGAGCACAAAGCAAAGCTCCAACGAATACGCTTCGACCTGCGAGGAGTGCTGCCTCACTGAAAAAGCTTGCAACACGACGAGCATGAGGAGGCTCATCAGCCGCTCTGGGCAAAGAAGACACTGCGAAAGCGACCAAAGGAAGCTTAAGCAGATGTCGCACTTGTACCCGGGGTGGTGAAAGCGTCCACCTGAAGTGGAAATCAAAGACAACAACCTTATTGTTCGTATTTTTAAGGCAGATATCGAATTATGAAATTCGCTCACGCTCAGAAACAATCTATTTTAACCAAAGGGAGTGACCGATACGTGGATTATGCTATTGAAATGGTCAACATACGTAAAGAATTTCCAGGCGTTGTGGCAAACGACAACATAACGCTGCAATTAAAGAAAGGTGAAATCCATGCACTGCTTGGTGAAAACGGTGCCGGGAAATCCACCTTGATGAATGTGCTCTTTGGATTATACCAGCCCGATAAAGGTGAAATTCGTGTTAAAGGGGAAAAGGTGAATAT
>NZ_JBHUNA010000004.1:4181-36409 GCF_042685205.1 Lentibacillus juripiscarius | reverse complement strand
CCGTTCACGGTAACACAAAATATAATTCTTGGCAGTGAACCGACGAAGTTTGGCATGACCAACCTCAAAAAAGCAGAACGAGAAGTGCAAGAACTGTCAGACAAATATGGTTTACGAGTGGATGCCACTGCAAAAATACGTGATATATCGGTTGGCATGCAGCAACGTGTTGAAATTCTGAAAACGCTGTATCGTGGTGCTGAGGTGTTAATATTTGATGAACCCACAGCGGTTTTGACGCCACAGGAGATCACGGAATTAATGGAGATTATGAATTCTCTTATTGCGGAAGGCAAGTCTATTATTCTGATTACACATAAACTGAAAGAAATTATGGAAATCAGTGAACGATGTACAGTTATCCGAAAGGGAAAAGGAATTGATACAGTCAATGTGGCTAATACAACAGTGACCGAATTGGCCTCTTTAATGGTTGGAAGGAATATCAGCTTTGAAACCGAAAAACAGCCTGCCCAGCCTCAGCATACGGTGCTGGACGTTCAGAACCTGGTGGTGAAAGACAGCCGAAAAGTCGACATGGTTAAAGGAATGGAGCTTCAAGTGCGGGCTGGAGAGATTGTCGGGATTGCAGGTGTAGACGGAAACGGTCAGTCCGAATTAATTGAAGCAATCACCGGACTGCAAAAGGCCGAGTCAGGGTCCATTTCATTAAATGATAAAGATATTACGAACCTGCCGCCAAGGAAAGTCACCGAAAGCGGAGTAGGGCACATCCCGCAAGACCGCCACAAATACGGTCTGGTGCTAGATTATACGGTTGGTGAAAATATGGTGCTGCAAACCTACTATCAACAACCATATTCAAAATACAAGACACTGAATTTCAAAGAGATTTATAGAAAAGCAAATGAACTGATAGAGGAGTATGACGTCCGAACCCCAAGTGCTTATACGAAGGCACGAGCATTGTCCGGCGGTAACCAGCAGAAAGCAATTATTGGACGGGAAGTGGACAGGTCCCCGGATTTGCTAATCGCTGCCCAGCCAACAAGAGGATTGGACGTTGGAGCGATAGAATTTATTCATAACCGATTGATTGAAGAGCGGGATAAGGGTAAAGCGGTTCTTCTGGTATCCTTTGAACTCGATGAGATACTGGACGTAAGTGACCGGATTGCTGTCATGTTTGACGGAAAAAATGTCGCTGAAGTTCGTCCTGAAGAGACTGACGAAAATGAACTTGGTCTCTTGATGGCAGGAAGCAGCAAAGCGAAGGCAGGTGACGAGTGATGAATTCCAATAAGTTATTTAATATACTAGTACCGCTTATATCGGTGTTTATCGGTTTATTGGCCGGTGCACTCATTATGCTCGGTTTCGGGTACAATCCGATAACTGGCTATGGTGCTCTATGGAACGGTGCCTTTGGAGATTTGTACTATTTTGGCGAAACCATCCGGCAAGTGACGCCTTATATTTTGACTGGTCTTGCAGTTGCCTTTGCTTTCAGAACCGGGCTGTTCAACATTGGTGCTGAAGGGCAGGTTATCGTGGGCTGGCTTGCTGCTGTATGGATCGGCACGACAATTGACGCGCCGATGTATATCCACTTGCCACTGGCACTCTTTGCGGCTGCTGCTGCTGGTGCATTATGGGGATTTATCCCGGGCCTTCTCAAGGCAACCAGAGGGGTTCACGAAGTTATTATAACCATTATGCTGAATTATACTGCGTTGTATTCTGCTAATGCCATTGTCCGGAACGTTCTTTCCGATAATGAGGACAAAACACCTGATGTTGCAGGAACGGCTTCACTGGCATCGGAATGGTTTGAGAATATGACATACTTTTCCCGCATGCATTACGGTATATTTATTGCTTTATTTGCAGCCGTTATTATGTGGTTCCTTATCGAACGGACGACGATTGGATATGAGCTGCGATCGGTTGGCTTTAATCAGCACGCCTCAAAATATGCCGGTATGAGTGCGAAACGCAATATTATTTTATCCATGGTTATTGCCGGAGCTTTTGCTGGATTGGCTGGATCGATGGAAGGTCTTGGCACATTTGGCTATATGTCCGTGCAATCCGGATTTAACAATTTAGGTTTTGACGGTATTGCAGTCGCTCTTTTGGGTGCTAACACTGCATTAGGTGTTGTATTGGCTGCTTTTTTGTTTGGCACATTGAAAGTCGGGGCACTGAACATGCCGACGGAAGCTGGTGTACCAACGGAGCTGGTGGATATCATTATCGCATTAATTATTTTCTTTGTAGCATCTAGCTATATTATCCGTTGGGTTATACTTCGCTTTAAAAAGGAGGATAAATAAATGGGAATTGTAGATCTCTTACAGTCAATTATTCCACCGGCATTATTTTTTTCAGCCCCTTTAATATTTACAGCTTTAGGCGGAGTGTTCAGTGAACGATCAGGTGTTGTAAATATTGGCCTGGAAGGGTTAATGGTCATGGGGGCATTTGTTGGTATTATATTTAACCTGACTTTCGGTGATGCATTGGGTGTCTGGGCGCCATGGCTATCGATAATTGCTGCAATGATTGTATCAGCTATTTTCTCTGTTATTCACGCGGTTGCTGCAGTGTCATTTCGGGCGGACCAGGTTGTGAGCGGTGTAGCCATCAACTTCCTGGCTCTGGGGCTTGGTGTATTCCTCACGAAGCAATGGTATGGCAAAGGCCAGACAGATATGGTATCCCACCAGTTTTTCACTGTGGATATACCGCTTCTTTCTAAAATACCAGCAATCGGTGAAATATTTTTCCAGGGCGTCTACTGGACATCTTATATAGCGATTATTCTGGCCTTTGTCGCCTGGTTCGTCCTTTATAAAACCCCGTTTGGTCTGCGGCTCCGTTCTGTTGGGGAACATCCAATGGCGGCTGATACGAATGGAATCGGTGTTTACAAAATGCGCTATATTGCCGTTATTCTCTCCGGTGCGCTTGGAGGTTTGGGCGGTTCTGTCTTCGCGCTGACCATTGCGCTAAATTTTTCGCATGCGACCATTGTTGGACAAGGATTTATGTCACTGGCCGCAGTCATTTTTGGAAAATGGCATCCATTAGGGGCAATGGGAGCTGCTTTGTTTTTCGGTTTTGCCCAAAGTCTCAGTGTCATTAGCGGTGGTGTCCCTGTTCTGGAGGACGTACCGCAAGTATTCCTGCTGATTGCACCGTATGTACTGACCATTCTGGCTCTTGCCGGCTTTATCGGCCGGGCGGAAGCGCCACGGGCAAATGGTGAACCGTATATTAAAGGAACAAGATAATAGTACTTCTAACTGGCCTGAGCTGCATGGATAAGCGGCTCAGGCTTTTTGTTTTCCTATCCGGCATCTTGGTTTCATTATGAATTACTGGTGTTAAGCCAAGCTTTCTGACTATAATATAAACAAATAGGCGCATACTACACTGTGTGTACATTTTATTACATATGCAAGGGAGGCACTTCGATGACCAAGACGCTGGAAACAGTCATTCGCGGAAAAGGAGCCGATATACACCTGGTTCCGGGCAAGAAATTCAAAACAGTCAGCATTACGGCAAAATGGAAGGCACCCCTATCTAGGGATACGATAACTAAACGGGCATTGCTTCCATATGTCCTGCAGCAGGGAACGGCTTCCTATCCGGACAGAAGCTCCATTCAGGCCAAGCTTGATGAGTTATATGGGGCTGTTTTATCGGTGGATGGATCCAAAAAAGGAAATAACCATATTATGACCATCCGCCTGGAAACAGCTAATCAGAAATTCATATCGGATGAATCGTCCATTATGGATGATTCAATCAGCTTATTAAAAGAAATTATTTTTCATCCCGTCAATGAAAATGATGCATTTCTCTCATCCATTGTGAATAGGGAGAAAGATACATTGCGTCGGAAAATGAGCAGTATCCTGGATGATAAGATGCGTTACGCCAACATGCGTCTTATAGATGAAATGTGCAGCGACGAACGTTACAGCCTGCATATTCATGGTTATGAAGAAGATTTGGAGACAATCACACCAGAAAATCTGTATGCTTATTACCGGTCTGTTCTGAAAAATGATCAGCTTGACATCTATGTGTCAGGTGACTTTGACAGTGCGGTCATGGAGGGAAAAATAAAACAGGCACTTGGGCGTGACCAGGAACCAGCGGAAGTTTCGGCAGAACCGGATAAAGGAAAAGACCTGAAGCAGCCTGATGTAATAGTGGAAACCCAGGCTGTCCAGCAGGCCAAGCTCCACTTCGGCTACCGGACGAATATAACCTATGCGGACGATGACTATGGTGCAATGCATGTGTTTAATGGTTTGTTTGGCGGTTTTCCAAGTTCCAAACTATTCATAAACGTACGTGAAAAACACAGCCTGGCTTATTATGCCGCATCACGATTGGAAAGTCATAAAGGACTCTTGTTTGTTTTCAGCGGCATTGCTCCTGATGATTATGAGCAAGCAAGGGAGATTATTGAAGAGCAGCTGAAGGCAATGAAAAACGGTGATTTTACAGAGGAAGAAATGAATGATACCAAGGCGCTAATCATTAATCAGCTTCTGGAAACGATGGATGATACAAAAGGACTGATTGAGCTGCTTTATCAGCAGGTTGTGGCCGATACGGACAGGTCACCTTATCAGCTAATAGAAGACATTAAAAATGTCCGTAAAGAAGAAGTGATTCATGCAGCGAACAAATGTGAGCTGGACACGATTTATCTGCTTACCAGTAAGGGGGGCGATTCGGATGAATAAGTTAGCGTATGACATGATTGAAGAAGTTATTTATAAGGAGGAATTTGCCAACGGGTTATGCGTATATTTGCTTCCAAAACCCGAAATGGCCAAAACATACGGTATCTTTTCAACCGATTATGGTTCCATCGATCAAACATTTGTACCAATCGGCCAAACAGAAAAGATTACTGTTCCGGAAGGGGTCGCCCATTTCCTTGAACACAAAATGTTTGAAAAAGAAGATCGGGACGTATTTGCTGATTTCGGTAAACAGGGTGCTTCGGCAAATGCTTATACATCGTTCACCAAAACAGCCTATTTATTCGCAGCCACAGACCAAATAAATAAAAATGTGGAAACATTGCTCGATTTTGTACAGAATCCTTATTTTTCCGAACAATCGGTTGAAAAAGAAAAGGGGATTATTGCACAGGAAATCGAAATGTACAATGACCAGCCTGAATGGCAGTCGTTTATGGGGGCGCTGCAAAGTCTGTTCCATGAGCATCCTGTAAAGATAGACATTGCCGGGACAGTTGATTCCATCCGTACAATTACAAAGGACGATCTATATACGTGTTACCATACGTTCTATCATCCAGGCAATATGACCCTGTTCATTGCTGGGAATTTTGAAGCCGAAAAGATGATGGAACTGATCCGCAACAATCAGGAAGCGAAAAACTTTGCCGAAATGTCGGAAGTGGAACGGAAATATCCTCAGGAGCCTGCGACAGTGGCTCAGAAAGAAAATAAAATTACCATGTCTGTCTCGGTCCCGAAATGTACGATTGGCATTAAGGAATCTGCAGTTGAGCTCAGTGGTGATGCCTTTCTGGAGAAGGATTTGCTGCAAAGCATGGTTCTTGATTTTTATTTTTCAAAGGGCGGCCCTTTTTACCGGGAATTGTATGAACAACAGTTGATTGACGAAAGTTTTCATTTTGAAACAAATCTGGAGAAAAACTTCGGGTACTCTCTGATAGGCGGGAATACGGCTGATCCGGACCAGTTTGCTGAAAAGACAGTCCAGCTGCTGCAATCAACCAATAAAAAGTCATTTACGGCTGAGGAAGTTGACCGCATGAAAAAGAAAAAAATTGGACAGCTGCTGCGTGCGATGAATTCGCTGGAGTTCATTGCTAATAAATATATACACTATGATACGGTTGGTGTCGACCTGTTCCGTGTTATTCCTGCTATCCAGTCGCTGACGGCCGAGCAGTTTAACGATTTTGTCCAGGACTGGATCGATGAAGAACGGATTGCTGTATGCAAAATTGTAAATGAATAGGGGATTACATGGGGAGAAACATTTTGATTATTGGTGCAAGCGGAGATATTGGCAGCGCTATTTATAAGCAGCTTGCCGCTGAAGGTGATCAGCTGATTTTGCATTACCATCAGAATAAATCGGCACTGGATGCGGGTCTGGATCAGGAGTCCATCTTGAAGGAAATACAGGCTGACCTCAGTACGGAAGATGGGCTGAGCCACTTTTTGAAACAGCTCACACTTCCCGTTGATGCTGTTGTCTTTGCAAGCGGAAATGCGCATTATGGGCTTTTCCAGGACACGGATGAGACGATCATGGACAGTATGCTGACATTGCATGTGAAAGCGCCATGGCTAATTACCAGACACATCCTTCCCCAAATGATTACCCGGAAGAAGGGGAAGATTATAGTTATCACTTCCATCTGGGGTGAAGTTGGCGCGAGTAATGAAGTGGTGTATTCGTCTGTCAAAGGGGCGCAAAACAGTTTTGTTAAAGCACTGGCTAAAGAAGTGGCGCCATCCGGGATTTCAGTCAATGCGGTAAGTCCGGGATTTATTGATACGAAAATGAATGGGCATCTCCAGGCAGATGAGAAGGAAATGATTATACAAGACATTCCGGCTAGCCGGGCCGGCACTGTCGAGGATGTCGCACATACGGTCAGCTTTCTGATGAGTGACAAATCCGGATATATTAACGGGGAGATGATTCACGTAACAGGTGGCTGGCAGTCCTGAACGGTATGTATAATCAGGCCAATAAGTCAAATACTAAACGTGCAACAATTAAAAAGGAGGCAGATTTGGATGTCTGTTCTTGATAATTTTGACACATGGAAAGACTTTTTGGCCAGCAGACTTGAACAAGCGCAATCGCAAGGAATGGGACAGCAGACAATATCGAATATGGCGTACGAAGTCGGTGACTATTTGGCCAATAGCACAGACGCCAAGAATAGCGAAGAAGCTGTACTCCAGGAAATCTGGACCGCTGCATCCAACGATGAACGCCAGGCGATTGCCAATGCCATGGTCAAACTCGTGCAGAACCAGGGAAACACAAACTAAGATATCTTACGATAAAGAAGCTGTCAGCTGCACAGCTTCTTTATTTTTTCACCAATCTCCTTTTCACAATGCCTAAAATACTTTATTATAGTATTATGGATATGATATTAATCGAAAAGAATGTTTTGAGGAGCTAATCATGGAAAAGACAGAATGGTACCTTGAATACGAAATCCAATATAACCGTCCGGGGTTGCTGGGCGACATATCCTCACTTCTGGGAATGCTCTCCATTAACATTAAATCAATTAATGGTGTCGAGAATTCAAGACGGGGCATGTTGCTTTTATCCAGGACAGAAGAACAAATAATCCGGCTGAAATCAATTCTTGAGACAATGGACACGATAAGAGTGACGAAAATACGCAAGCCTAAATTGCGTGATACACTGGCTGTCCGCCACGGAAGGTATATTCAAAGTGATGTGGATGATCGGAAGACGTTCCGCTTTGTCCGGAACGAACTTGGAATTCTGGTTGACTTTATGGCTGAACTGTTCAAAAAAGAAGGCCATAAATTGATTGGCATACGCGGGATGCCACGTGTTGGGAAGACAGAGTCAGTCGTAGCAGCAAGCGTCTGCGCGAATAAGCGCTGGCTGTTTGTCTCGAGTACCCTGCTTAAACAAACCATCCGGAACGAGCTGATTAAAGGCGAATACAGCAGTGATAATTTATACATTATTGACGGCATTGTATCAACCCGGCAAGCCAATGAACAGCACTGGGGACTGATCCGGGAGATTATGCAGCTGCCGGCTGTCAAAGTTGTTGAGCATCCTGATATGTTTGTACAGCTGACTGAATATAAATTGAGCGATTTTGACTATATTATTGAACTTCGCAGTGATGAGAGTGAAGAAATTACATATGAGCCAGTTGAGCAGAACCAATTCAGCCAGGGCGACGGCTTTACAATGTTTGATTTTTAAAATGGATGGTGTTATTCATGGAAATTGGCGAAAGACTGAAGGAAGCCAGAGAAGCGAGAGACCTTTCGCTCGATCGGCTGCAGGAAACGACAAAAATACAAAAAAGGTACCTGGAAGCGATTGAACGAGGGAATTTCGATATTTTGCCCGGCAAATTTTATGCGCGGGCATTCATCAAGGAGTATGCCGCGGCAGTTGGTTTAGACGCAAAAGAGCTGCTGGAGGAACATAAAGAAGAAATACCGCAGACGGAAGAGGATAATTCATCACAGTATACGTACATCCATCGTTCCAGGAAAGATAACAATCCGGCGAAACGTGCTTCCGTTTTTTCATTGATACCGACGGTGATTGTTGTCTTGCTGATAATTGGCATCTTGGCAGTCTTCTGGTTCTTTGCCCAGGATACGCCGGAAGAGAGCAATACCGAACCAGAAGAGCCGCAGGAAGATAATGCGATTATCCGTGATTCTGGAAGCAGTAAAGAAGAAAGTGGACAAGACCAGGGTGAAAATGGAGCAGAGTCGGACGGAAATGACAGCAATGCAGCAGATCAGGGACAGCAGGATGAAGAAAACGATTCGTCAGTCGACGAAGAAACGAATAGTTCTCAACCTGAGCTTGTTGTCGAAGAAACCGGTTCAGGAGCACCTCCGGAATCAACCCTCACACTTAAAAACGCAAGTGATGATGTATCTGTTTCGATTGATGTGATGGGTGATTCGTGGCTGGCAGTTGAAAAAGGTGATGAGGAATCTCTCTACTCAGGTAT
Organism: Lentibacillus juripiscarius; assembly: GCF_042685205.1. Classification (NCBI taxonomy): domain Bacteria; kingdom Bacillati; phylum Bacillota; class Bacilli; order Caryophanales; family Bacillaceae; genus Lentibacillus; species Lentibacillus juripiscarius. The sequence continues at coordinate 27,648 of NZ_JBHUNA010000004.1, read as the reverse complement.
GGTCTCAGTTGACGACGCTCCGATTGAATTTGAGCTAACGGACGCTGATCGAGTATGGTTTAATGTTGGAAGTGCTCCAAATCTGGATATAACTATTGATGGTGTCAAGCTTGACTATCCGATTGATGCCGAGAATGAAGTCTATCAGCATCTTTGGATTAACATTGACAGATCAGAGGAGCAGTCAGATTAAACTGCCGCCATTCTGAGACCCTTCCTAAGGTGAACAGGGAAGGGTTTTATCACGCAGGAGGAATTTATTGTGAATTTACCGAACAAGTTGACGCTTTCACGTATATTTTTAATACCGGTTTTTATTTTGTTGCTTAGTATCCCTTTCGATTGGGGAGAGTGGATGATTGGTGAAAATGTGCTGCCTGGATCCCATCTTGCCGCGGCGGTTTTATTTATTATCGCGGCGGCAACTGATTGGGTTGATGGCCATTATGCACGGAAATATAACCTGGTGACAAATCTGGGGAAGTTTTTAGACCCGCTTGCAGATAAACTGCTTGTTGCCTCGGCTCTGATTTTGCTCGTTGAAATGGGCATCGCACCAGGCTGGATAGTGATCGTTATCATCAGCAGGGAATTTGCTGTGACGGGATTACGTCTGGTAGCCGCTGGTGAAGGTATCGTATTGGCTGCGGGCAGCATGGGGAAAATAAAAACTGCCACACAAATGATTGCAATAGCTGTCCTGTTGCTTCATAATTTTCCATTCGCTTATGCAGGCTTTCCATTTGGGATGATAATGCTGTATGCAGCACTGTTCTTTACGGTGCTGTCAGGCTACGAGTATTTTGTTAAAAATTGGCATGTAATGAGGGATTCCAAATAATGACAAAAACAATCAGTACGGAAATCATTGCAGTAGGAACAGAGTTGCTGCTTGGACAAATTGCGGATACGAATGCACAGTGGATATCGGAAAAACTGGCCGCAGCTGGAATAAATGTTCATCACCATGCTGTTGTCGGTGATAATCTTCAGCGTGTGGAACAGCAATTTCGAGTTTCAAACAAAAGATCAGATATTATCATCGTTACAGGCGGGCTGGGCCCCACGGAAGATGATTTAACACGAGAGGCTTTCCAGAAGCTGGCCGGTATCGAAATGGTCGAACATGGACCATCCATGGAGAAAATTAAGACCCACTTTGCTGAAAAAGAGGTCAATATGACGCCGAATAACCGTAAACAGGCACGCGTATTTGCCGGAGCGGACGTTCTTGAGAATCATACGGGTATGGCCCCTGGAATGATTGTTTCATATGGGGAAAAAACGTGGGTTTTCCTCCCTGGTGTACCACGGGAGATGAAGCGGATGATGGCCGACAGTGTTCTGCCATACATCCGGCGTCTGACAGGCGAAGATAAGATGATCAAATCGGTTATGCTCCGGTTCATAGGTATTGGTGAATCCCGGCTTGAACATGAATTGCAGGATTTGATCAGGCAGCAGACGAATCCGACTATAGCTCCGCTTGCCCAAAATGAGGGAATAGCCATTCGGCTGACGGCCAAGGCTTCGACAGATGAGGAGGCGGTTGCCCTGATAAAGCGGACAAAACGGGACATTCTTGACAGGGTTGGAGAATATTATTATGGCACTGATGAGCAATCATTGGAAGAACGGGTCCTGAACCTGCTGAAGGACCAGGGCAAAACCGCAGCAGCAGCCGAAAGCCTAACGGGCGGTATGTTTACGGAAAAAATGATTGCTGTACCTGGTGCTTCGGAAGTATGCCGCGGCGGAATCGTCTGTTATGATGCAAGTGTGAAGGAAAATGTGCTGCATGTACCTTCCCAGCTGCTCAAACAGCATGGCGCAGTCAGTGAGGCATGTGCCCAAGCAATGGCTGCCAATGTCTGTTCCCAAATGGATGCGGATATCGGTATCAGCTTTACCGGTGTTGCGGGTCCGGACAGTTCAGAAGGTCACCCGGCAGGTACGGTATTCATTGCAATCCATGACAAATCCGGAGAGCAGCAGGTGGAAAAACATAATTTTTACGGTGATCGCAATACGATCCGCAAACAATCAGTGTTAAAGGGTTATGAACTTTTATATAATTTGTTAAAATAGAATTATTGGCCGGAATAGAAGCGGAAAATTTTATTTTATCGCATTCTGTCCGGTCAAATTCGCTTTTTTCCTGTCAAAATGACGTAAAAATACGGGAACACTCATTCGTTTCTTTCTTGGCAAATTGATAAAAAAGGCGTATGATGTAACTAGTTCATTAAAGGAGGTAAACTCGTTGGGAGATAGAAAACAAGCTTTGGATATGGCTCTGAAGCAAATTGAAAAACAATTTGGCAAAGGGTCCATCATGAAACTGGGAGATCAGGAAGGGCAAAAAATTGCAAGCATTCCGAGCGGTTCACTCGCACTGGATGTGGCACTTGGAATTGGTGGCTACCCAAGAGGGCGTGTCGTTGAAATTTACGGGCCGGAATCTTCCGGTAAAACAACTGTTGCGCTCCATGCTATTGCTGAAGCACAGCAGCAGGGTGGACAGGCTGCTTTTATCGATGCTGAGCACGCACTTGATCCGACGTATGCACGGGCACTTGGGGTAGATATTGAGGAATTGCTCTTATCGCAGCCGGATACCGGTGAGCAGGCACTGGAGATTGCGGAGGCACTGGTCCGCAGTGGAGCTGTCGACATTATTGTTGTCGACTCAGTTGCAGCACTGGTACCGAAAGCGGAAATAGAAGGTGAAATGGGAGATTCACACGTCGGGCTGCAGGCTCGTCTGATGTCACAGGCATTAAGAAAATTGTCCGGTGCCATCAACAAGTCAAATACAACGGCCATATTCATCAACCAGATCAGGGAAAAAGTCGGCGTTATGTTTGGCAATCCGGAAACAACTCCTGGCGGCCGTGCACTTAAATTCTATTCATCTGTCAGACTCGAAGTCCGTCGTGCCGAAACACTGAAACAAGGCAATGATATGGTAGGAAATAAAGCAAGATTGAAAGTGGTTAAAAATAAAATGGCCCCTCCATTTAAACAGGCAGAGGTCGATATCATGTATGGGGAAGGAATTTCCAAAGAAGGAGAAATTCTTGATATCGGATCAGAACTGGATATTGTTACTAAAAGTGGTGCTTGGTATTCCTATAATAGCGAACGGCTAGGCCAGGGACGGGAAAATGCGAAACAGTTCCTGAAAGAAAATGAGAATATCAAACTTGAAATCCATCATGCAATCCGCAAACACTATAAACTGGACGATACGCCGGAAGAAGAGCCAGACGAACAAAACCAGGAAAGCCTGGACGTTTAAGACTGACTCCAGCTGAATACATTCGTTTCCAAAGTCCTTTGCTGGCATCCGCCGGCGAAGGACTTTTTAGCACTTATGAAGTCTTACTGCATAAGTTCGCCGGGGCTTGATGATAAACTAAGCCTTCGAATTAATTTCTTATAATTGTCATGATTCCTTGACATTGGTTATAGGTGCAATTAAAATTAACTTGTATAATTTTATAGTTTATTATACACTAAATTATTTATTATTGAACATTGTACATGCCGACAATAATGAATCAATTGTACAACTTTATAGCAATAGGAGGTGAAATCATGGATAGTCCCTTTATCATCTCCATTTTGCTTGCCGTAATCCTGATCGTCGGTATTGTTGTTGGTTATTTGATTCGCCGTTCAATTGCAGAGGCTAAAATTTCCAGTGCGGAAAATTTGGCAAAACAGATAGTTGATGAAGCTCATCGGAATGCAGATGCTACCAAGAAGGAAGCCCTGCTAGAGGCAAAAGATGAAAATCATAAACTTCGTCAGGAGACTGAAGATGAGCTCCGAGAGCGCCGGATGGAAGTGCAAAAGCAGGAAAATCGCCTGATGCAAAAAGAAGAAAGTCTGGACAAAAAGAGTGAAACGCTTGATAAGCGAGAACTTACGCTGGAGGGAAAAGAAGAATCATTAACAGAAAAACAACAACAAATTGAAGAAATGGAAAGCAAAGTGGAAGCAATGCTTAACGAGCAGCAAACAGAGCTTGAACGCATTTCAGGTTATACGACTGACCAGGCAAAACAGGTTATTTTGGACCGTGTGGAGCAGGAGGTCAGCCATGAATCGGCATTGATGATTAAAGAGGCTGAGAACCGTGCGAAGGAAGAAGCTGATAAGAAAGCGAAAAGCATTCTTTCACTGGCCCTGCAGCGCTGTGCTGCAGACCATGTTGCCGAAACGACTGTATCGGTTGTCAACCTTCCAAATGATGAAATGAAGGGTCGGATTATTGGCCGTGAAGGACGCAACATCCGGACACTGGAAACACTGACCGGTATCGACCTGATCATTGACGACACACCGGAAGCGGTAGTTCTGTCAGGGTTCGATCCGATCCGCCGCGAAATTGCTCGCATGGCACTGGAACGGCTTGTCCAGGACGGACGGATTCACCCGGCAAGAATTGAGGAAATGGTTGATAAGGCCAGACGTGATGTCGACGACTATATACGTGAGATCGGTGAAGAGACAACGTTCGAGGTTGGGATTCACGGATTGCACCCGGACCTTGTCAAGATTCTCGGCCGTCTGAAATATCGTACAAGCTATGGTCAAAATGTATTAAAACATTCCACCGAGGTAGCTTATCTATCCGGCCTGCTTGCTGCGGAATTAGGTGAAGATGAGACATTGGCAAGAAGAGCCGGCCTGCTTCACGACATTGGCAAGGCCATTGATCATGAAGTAGAGGGAAGCCATGTTGAAATTGGCAAGGAACTTGGAATGAAGTATAAAGAACACGAAGTTGTTATCAACTCAATTGCTTCACACCATGGTGACGAAGAGGCAACTTCCATCATTTCGGTTCTGGTTGCTGCAGCAGATGCGTTGTCAGCCGCCAGACCCGGAGCCAGAAGTGAAACATTGGAAAACTACATTAAACGGCTTGAGAAGCTGGAAGAGATCTCAGAATCATTTGCAGGTGTGGAGAAATCTTTTGCCATCCAAGCTGGAAGAGAAATCCGGATCATGGTCAAACCGGATGAAATTGATGATATTGATTCCGCCCGGATTGCACGTGACATTCGCAAGCAAATTGAAGGCGAACTTGATTACCCTGGCCACATCAAAGTGACAGTTATTCGAGAAACACGCTCAGTAGAGTATGCTAAATAAATTAAAAAAGTAAAGGTGCCCTGCAGCTGGGTGCTCGAACCAGACAAAGCAGAAGCGGTCCATTTGGCCGCTTCTGCTTTACTTTACAATGCAATTACAATGTGCAACACTGAAGTTACATAATAAGTTAGGATGAAGCTTAATGAAAATTCTATTTATCGGTGACGTAGCCGGTTCGCCGGGAAGAGATATGCTGCAGGCTTACTTGCCCAAATTGAAAGAAAAGTATCGTCCGAATTTGATCATTGTCAATGGGGAGAATGCTGCAGCCGGCAAGGGAATTACGCAAAAAATTTACAAACAATTTCAGCAGTGGGGTGCTCATGTCATTACAATGGGTAATCACACATGGGATAAAAAGGAAATATTCGAGTTTATTGATGATGCCAAAAATATGATCCGGCCGGCTAATTTTCCGGAAGGGACGCCGGGGAAAGGCATTACGTTTGTTAATATAAATGGAACGGAAGCTGCCGTCATCAATGCGCAGGGGCGCACATTTCTGCCTGCAATAGATGATCCATTCAAAAAATTGGATGAACTGATTGAAATCGCTAAGAAACGCACAAACATTATTTTTGTCGATTTTCATGCGGAAGCAACGAGTGAAAAGCAGGCAATGGGCTGGTATCTGGACGGAAAAGTTAGTGCTGTGGCCGGAACCCATACACATACACAGACCGCGGACGAGCGCATATTGCCCAATGGAACCGCTTATATAACGGATGTTGGCATGACCGGTCCTTATGATGCCATATTGGGGATGGATAAAGAAGCAGTCATGAAAAAATTTCTCACAAGTCTGCCAGTACGCTTTGAAATTGATAAGGATGGGCGAAACCAGTTGAACGGAATGGTGGTTACCGTGAATGAAAAGTCTGGAAAAGCTTCCACAATTGAACGAATTATGATCAATGATGATCACCCTTTTGACAGCTGACTATTTGAAAGTTTCGAATAATTGATGCATAATTAAGGTAATAAGCTAAGATCTCCAAGAATATAGTAGCATTAGAACTACAATAGTAAATGAAGGGGGTACCAGCAGTGGAAGTATTAAAAGTTTCAGCTAAATCAAATCCAAATTCAGTAGCAGGTGCACTTGCAAACGTCCTACGGGAAAGAGGGTCAGCGGAGATACAGGCAATCGGTGCCGGTGCATTGAACCAGGCGGTTAAGGCGGTAGCAATCTCAAGGGGGTTTGTCGCTCCGAGCGGTGTTGATTTAATTTGTATACCGGCATTTACCGATATTATGATTGAGGAAGAAGAACGGACAGCCATTAAGCTGATTGTAGAACCGAGATAACCGAGATAATCTTAAATTATAATTATGGTAATTTCAGTGTTGTGCAACCGCGCAGCACTTTTTTATTGGATATAGAAAGTTCTATTAAAAGTTATAATTTTTACCCGAATTTAAGGGGGCTTAATGAACAATAATATGATGCGTTATAATTTTGCATTGCTTATTATACTTTTTCCCTTTACTACATAGAAGACTATCAACAAATTCCAGATCTTCGAGAACGGTCAAAAAAATATTTAACGGCCGATGAGTATGAAAACCTTTCCAACAATCGTGTGTTTGGAAAAACTAAAAAGGCTGCAAAAAATCAGGAAGCCTCTATTCACGTACAAAAGGTTGTGTTTCTGGATAAACAGCTGGAAAATAATGAACTGGATTTAGACGTTGAAATAAATATAGGACTAAAATGAAATCAGCAAAACAGAACAAATTACATTGGATGGCCAGATAACGGTTGTGCATACGGATCAAGGACTAAAAATCAGCCATTATTATGACTCCAAGCTTCCGGAAAAAATTTTATCCTGATGCCTTGGTTAACGTACCTCCTATCCGCTTTTTAGGGAGGTTTTTTTATTTGCGCTCCAGGGAATTCTATTGTTTAATTTGGCTGAAGGCTTTATAATGAAATAATGTATGAATATATGAGATAAACCCTTTTTAAGGAAAGGAGTTGCGATATGAACGAACAGCAGCGGAAACAGCAATCGCAAATTAAACAGACCGAGAATCCGGCGGACGCAAAATCCGATGCGGATAACATGGAACGGCTGAAAAATACAACCAGTGATGATTTGATTGCCAAGTATTTCGAGACAACGTACGAGCCACCAAACCTGAACAAAGCCAGAAAACGTGGCCGTGATGATGTGGAAGTCCATTATGATTTCGGCATCCCAGAAGATATGGAAAATATCGGGGAAGGCAAGAAATTCATGATTCGTACATACGGCTGTCAGATGAATGAGCATGACACGGAAGTGATGGCCGGAATTCTGTCTGAAATGGGTTATGAATCAACGGATGATCAGCACGAAGCAGATATCATTCTTTTAAACACTTGTGCGATCAGGGAAAACGCGGAGAATAAAGTGTTTGGTGAAATCGGTCATCTGAAAGCACTGAAACGGGAAAAGCCTGATTTGATCCTCGGAGTTTGCGGCTGTATGTCCCAGGAAGAAAAAGTCGTTAACCGGATTATGAAAAAGCATCCGCAAATCGATCTAATCTTTGGAACCCACAATATCCATCGCCTGCCGCATCTCGTTAAAGAAGCGATGTTCGGCAAGGAAAAAGTGGTGGAAGTATGGTCCAAGGAGGGCGATATTATTGAAAACCTTCCGAGGGCACGTAAAGGTAGTATTAAAGCATGGGTCAATATCATGTACGGCTGTGATAAATTTTGTACGTACTGTATCGTGCCAATGACCCGCGGCAAAGAGCGGAGCCGTCTGCCGAAAGATATTATTCAGGAAGTGCGTCAGTTGACGGCGCAGGGCTACAAGGAAATTACCCTGCTTGGCCAGAACGTGAACGCATATGGCAAAGACTTTGAGGATTCGGACTATGGTCTGGGTGATTTGATGGATGATCTCCATAAGATTGATATACCGAGAATCCGTTTTACCACATCTCACCCGAGAGATTTTGACGACCGTCTGATTGAGGTGCTTGCTCAAGGCGGCAATCTGCTCGACCATATCCATTTGCCGGTACAGTCGGGCAGCAGTGAAGTGTTGAAAAAAATGAACCGTAAGTATACCCGTGAAGAATATTTGGAACTAGTCAGGAAAATACGCGAAGCAATGCCAAACGCAACCTTAACAACCGATATTATTGTCGGGTTCCCGAACGAAACTGAGGAACAGTTTGAAGAAACGATGTCATTGGTGGAAGAGGTTGGGTTTGAAGCAGCATTTACATTTATTTACTCACCGCGTGAAGGCACACCGGCTGCACGTAAACAGGACGACGTGCCGGAAGAAGTGAAAAAACAGCGCCTTTACCGCTTGAATGAGCTTGTGAACAAACAATCAGCCGAGTCAATGGAACAGTACAAGGATAAGGTCGTGAAAGTTCTTGTAGAAGGCGAAAGTAAAAAGGACCCTGATGTGCTTGCTGGATATACGGAGCGTAACAAGCTTGTCAACTTTAAGGGACCGAGATCAGCAATAGGCAGCATTGTCGATGTTCGAATAACAGAAACGAAAACATGGTCGTTAAACGGTGTCATGGCGGAAACGACAGCAGAGGTGAAATAAAATGGCACAATATACTCGCAAAGAAATTTTGGATGAAGCAAAGAATCTCGCTAACATGCTGGCGAACACAGAAGAAATTGACCGGTTTAAACAAGTTGAAGCGAAAATTAATGATAATCAGAAAGTCCAGAAGCTGATTAAGAAAATAAAAACATTGCAGAAGCAGGCGGTTAATTTCCAGGCATACGGGAAAACCGAGGCACTAAAGAATGTCGAAGAAGAGATTGACCGTCTTCATGCCGAAGTGGACGCCATCCCAATTGTCCAGGAGTTCAAGGAAACCCAGGGTGTCGTCAACGACGTACTGCAGCTGGTATCCGGCACTATCTCCCGTGAAGTGACTAACAATGTTATCACGTCAACGGGCGGTGACCTCCTGTCAGGTACAACAGGAACCAAACAAGCGGACGAGCCGGCCAGCAGCCAGTAAGTCAATGTAGGAAACCTCGATGTTAAAGGCGAGAAAACCATTGGAACGAACATTATCGGTTCCGATATAATATAGTGTATAAAGAAGAGCCCGGGTGAGTTTTTATCCCGGCTTTTTTTCTGTTACAACGTCAGTAAGTATAGATTATGGATGACCTTATAAATAAAACAAAGCCTTTAACAAAAAGACTTGGTATTGACCTTCTTATCATCATTCACTTTAGGTATTTGTCTTGCATACGATGACTATGAGAAAAGGAGGTAACGAAGCCATGTCATTTCTTGAACATGATTACAGAGAAATTATAACGAAGGCAGTTTGCGGAAAAGGAAGGAAGTTCACCCAGGCCACGCATAACATCCAGCCGTCCCATAGGCCTTCAAGCATTCTTGGTTGCTGGGTTATCAACCATCTGTACAATGCGAAGAAAAAATCGGAGGATACGGTGGAAGTCAATGGCAGCTATGACATTAATATCTGGTACTCGTACAACGACAATACCAAAACAGAAGTAGTCACCGAACGTGTCACGTATTGTGATTATATTCCACTCTCTGTAAAGGATGACAATTGCCTGAACGATGACTATGATGTAATCGCCAAAGTGGTTCAGCAGCCAAATTGTCTTGAGTGTGAAATAGACAGTCACGGGAACAAAGTTGCTGTTGATGTGGAACGGGAGTTTGTTGTACAGATCATTGGCGAAACAAAAGTTGCTGTCAAGGTTGACCCGAAAGGATCCACATTTAATGATGACGACGACTGGGGCTTTGACATTACGGACGATGAGCTACATGAGGTGAAGCCAGACTTTGTCAATGACCGGGATAAGGACTGAGATACTTACGAGGGGTAATACTCTCGTAAGTTTTTCTTATAAACAAAAACACCCTCGGCAGTCGTCTTACCTCGGCGAAATATGCTATAATAGAACAATATATTCGTATGTTTTGGAGGATTCAATATGGCTGTTCATACACCAATGATGGAGCAATATTTAAAAATAAAAGCTGACTATAAAGACGCCTTTTTATTCTTTCGCCTGGGTGACTTTTATGAAATGTTTTTTGATGATGCCGTTCAAGCTGCCAGGGAATTGGAAATAACACTGACAAAACGGGATGGGGGGAAACAGGACCCCATCCCGATGTGTGGTGTGCCGTACCATTCTGCTGAAAACTACATAAAAAATTTAATTGATAAAGGGTATAAAGTAGCCATATGTGAGCAGGTAGAAGACCCTAAAGCAGCCAAAGGCGTGGTTAAGCGCGAAGTTGTCCAGCTGGTTACACCTGGAACGGTGATGGAAAATAATATGCTGGCGGAACGGGATAACAACTATATTGCCAGCCTCTCCCATTTTTCAGATGGATCTTATGTGATTGCCTACAACGATTTATCCGTAGGGGAGACAAATGTTGCACTTATTTCGGGCGGATGGAATGCTGTGATGCATGAGCTCTATAACCAGCCGGTGAAAGAAATGGTCATTTCCTCTGAACTTCCGGAGACTCTGCAGGACGAGCTGAGAGAAAAGTTAAGTATTACTTTATCCTATCAGGATGAAACAACTTTTAACGCTGAATACCGGGGATTATGCAGCACTCTGAATGATGAACGCCTTGTGCAGGGTTTCAGCCGTCTGCTTAATTACATTCAGAAAACGCAAAAACGTTCCCTTGATCATTTGCAGCCGGCTGGGGTGATTGAACTTGATCACTATTTGTCATTGGACATGTTCTCCAAGCGTAATCTCGAACTGACAGAAACAATTTTGAAAAAAGGCAAGCATGGCAGTTTGCTCTGGGTGCTTGATCAGACCGTGACAGCAATGGGCACGCGAATGCTTAAGAAATGGCTGGATCGCCCGCTTTTGAATGAACAGGATATAGAAGATCGTCTAAACATTGTCCAGGGATTTTTGGAAGGCTTTATGGAGCGGGATCTGTTGCGGGAGGCATTGAAATCCGTCTATGATCTCGAACGGCTGGCCGGCAGAATTGCTTATGGAAACGTCAATGCGCGCGATTTGCTTCAGCTGAAGCAGTCAGTAGCAAAAATTCCTGAGATCAAGCATGTTTTAAGTCAGTTCGACGGTGCCGGCATAAGAGCATTGGACGACAAGCTCCAGTATCCGGAATATCTAGTAACCTTGCTTGAGCAAAGTCTGGCAGAAGACCCGCCGGTATCCATAACAGAGGGTTCCATCATCAAGGATGGTTATCACGAAAAACTTGATAAATACCGTGAAGCATCACGTAATGGCAAGCAATGGATAACCGGACTGGAACAGAAGGAAAAAGAAGAAACAGGCATTAAGTCGTTAAAAGTAGGTTTCAACCGTGTTTTTGGCTATTATATAGAAGTAACGAAAGCAAATTTGCATCTGCTGCCGGAAGACAGGTATGAACGGAAACAAACACTGACTAACGCGGAACGTTTTATAACGCCGGAACTAAAAGAAAAAGAGGAATTGATACTGGAAGCGGAAGAGAAAAGTGTGGACCTGGAATATGAGTTGTTCCATGAGATTCGTGACCAGGTGAAAGAACATATTCCTTCGATTCAGTTTTTGGCGGAAGTCATCAGTCAGATTGACGTGCTTCAGGGATTTGCAACGGTAAGCGAGGCTAATGGATATACACGTCCAGTTTTTTCACAAAACTGTTTGTCCATCAAAAACGGCCGCCATCCAGTCGTCGAGAAGGTAATGAATGATGATGCATTTGTTCCGAATGACATTTTACTAGATGATGAAACGTCTATTTTGCTGATTACCGGTCCAAATATGTCCGGTAAGAGTACCTATATGCGCCAGCTGGCATTGACGGTGATTATGGGGCAGATTGGCTGTTATGTCCCTTGCGATGAGGCGGAGCTCCTTCTGTTTGACCAGATTTTCACCCGTATCGGAGCAGCGGATGATTTAGTTTCTGGTCAGAGCACGTTCATGGTCGAAATGCTGGAGACGAACCATGCGATTGCCAACGCCACTGAAAATAGCTTGATACTGCTGGATGAAATTGGCCGCGGGACGAGCACGTATGACGGTATGGCTTTGGCACAGGCAATCGTAGAACATATTCATGACAACATCCATGCCAAAACCGTGTTCTCCACCCATTACCATGAATTGACAACTCTTGAAGATACATTGGACAGGCTGAAAAATATCCACGTCAGAGCTGAAGAGCATGAGGGGAATGTTGTATTCCTTCACCAAGTTAAGGAGGGGGCTGCTGATCAGAGCTATGGCATTCATGTCGCCAAACTGGCAGATCTCCCAGCACCGCTGATTAAACGGGCCGATACAATTTTGGATCAATTAGAAAATAGCGAGGAAGAAAATGCACACGAAACAGGGCAATTGTCACTTTTTAGTGGTGACAGCACACATATCGAACAAAAACCTGCTGCTAATGAGTCAGAAGCTATTATTGTGCAAGACCTGAATAATATAAACTTATTTGAAATGACGCCGCTGGATGCAATGAATGAACTGCACCGGCTGCAGAAAAAAGCAAAAAAATAAGCAAGGAAAGGAGGATTCCATGGGGATTTTTCAACTGCCGGATGCACTTGCTAATAAAATAGCCGCAGGAGAAGTGGTGGAGCGTCCTGCTTCTGTCGTAAAAGAATTGATTGAAAACAGTATTGATGCCGGCAGTACGTTTATTAGCATTGATCTGGCTGAAGCGGGCCTAGAGAGGATCAAGGTAACAGATAATGGAGATGGCATGACGGAAGAGGATACTGAAAAGGCTTTTCTCCGTCATGCGACAAGCAAAATAAAAAATGAAACGGATTTATTTCGTGTCGGCACACTAGGCTTCCGAGGTGAAGCCCTGGCCAGCATTGCGGCCGTCAGCAGGCTTACCGTGAAAACCTCACAGGGGGATCTGGCCGGAACATACCTGGCGCTCGAAGGTGGTGCTGTTAAAGACCGTTCGAAAAGTGATGCCCGCAAAGGGACGGAAATTGTCGTGGAGGATCTCTTTTTCAATACGCCAGCACGATTAAAGTATATGAAAACCATTCATACGGAATTGGGTCATGTAACTGACCTGCTGAACCGCTTGGCATTGTCCCATCCCGGGATCCACTTTGAACTGCGCCATAATGGCAAATCCCTTTTTAAAACAACGGGGAGTGGTGACTTGCTTCAAGTAATCGGTCAAGTTTACGGGATGAGCACGGCCAGGAAGATGCTGCCCATAGAGCATGATACCCTGGATTTTTCTGTTAAAGGTTATATTGCGAAACCAGAAGTGACCAGAGCGTCCCGTAATTATATTTCGACAATGATAAATGGCCGGTATATTAAAAGCATGCAGCTGTCACAAGCCATTATAAGAGGGTATCATACACTGCTTCCGGTTGGGCGCTACCCCATTACCGTGCTGGCGATAGAAATGGACCCGATTCTCGTAGATGTCAATGTCCACCCGACTAAGCTGGAGGCCCGTTTCAGCAAGGACCAGGAACTCGTTGCGGCTATTGAAGAAACGATTCGTTCGGTGTTCCGGCGGACGTCGCTGATTCCGGAAATGGAACAGAAAAAACCAGAGCAATCGACGGTTAGCATACAGGATTCTATGCCATTGGATGGGCCACAAACAGGAAACTTGCCACATAAATCCAGCAATCTGGTAAATGAACAGCAGCCGAGTTTGGAACAGCCGAAAACAAGCGGTTTAAATTGGCAGGAAACGTTCCTGGACCCAGCTGAAGAAACCCCCGTATATCACGGTTTAGAAGACTTTAACAGTGAAATACTGGCGTCTCCTGAACAGGGGACGATTTCGGATGATCATAGGGAAGATCGGATTCCCGTTATATACCCAATCGGCCAGCTTCACGGCACTTATATTCTTGGCCAGAATGAGAACGGCTTTTATATGATTGACCAGCATGCCGCCCAGGAACGGATTAAGTTTGAACAGTTCCGGGACAAGCTGGGACAGGCACCGAATGAATTGCAGGAACTCCTGATTCCATTAACCTTTGATTTTTCCAGGCAGGAATCTCTTTTTATTGAACAGCATAAAGAAGAACTTGACAGTGTTGGCCTGTTTTTTGAGCCGTTTGGAAACCAGTCCTATATTATTCGGTCACACCCGGTTTGGTTTCCGGATGGATTTGAAGAAGAAATCATCCGGGAAATGATTGAACAGATTATGCAACATGAAAAAATCGATATTGAATCCATCAGAGAAGATGCTGCAGCCCTGATGTCATGCAAGCGATCCATCAAAGCAAATCACTACTTGAATCAGGAGGACATGGCTACATTGCTGGTTGACTTGCGGAAAACCAAAGATCCGTTCACATGTCCGCACGGCCGGCCCATCATAATCCATTTTTCCGCCTATGAACTTGAAAAAATGTTTAAGCGGGTCATGTAGGCATGTATAATTTAGACACATCCCGTGCATACTTGTAAGAAAAGGCGGGGTGTGTCTAATGGATAACCAGAAACTTATCAACTTTTTGAATCAGTTATTGTCCAACTGTTTTGTCATGTATGTGAAGCTGCATCGTTATCACTGGTATGTGCAGGGACAGCACTTCTTTCAATTGCACGCGTTGTTTGAAGAGATGTATACCACTATAGCAGATGATATTGATGAACTGGCCGAAAGGGTGCTTGCGATTGACGGCAAACCATTGGCTACGATGATCAAGTACATAAAAGAGGCAACGCTTGAAGAAGCTACAGCTGATGACAAAGAAGATGAAATGATCGCTAGGCTAATAGAAGATTATCAGCAGATAATTAAGGAAATAAAAGAAGAGGGGATTCCATACGCATCCGAACGAAACGACGAGCCAACAGTTGACCTGCTCGTTACTCTCCAGGGAAAATTAGAGAAATATGTCTGGATGCTCCATGCATATCGTGCGTATGAATAAACAGATTTAGGGGAATGCTGATGAAGCAAACAGTCATCGCAATTGTCGGACCGACTGCAGTGGGCAAATCGCGTCTTAGCGTTGAAATAGCCAAAGAATTTAATGGCGAAATCATTAGTGGGGATTCCATGCAAGTGTACAAAGGACTTGATATCGGAACTGCAAAGATTACGGATGATGAGAAACAGGGAATCCCCCATTATATGATTGATATCAGAGAGCCTGATCAAGCCTTTTCTGCGGCAGATTTTCAACATAATGTCCAGCATTATATCAATGAAATCGATTCCAAGCAAAAGCTGCCAATTATTGCGGGAGGCAGTGGTCTTTATATTCAGGCAGCCTTATTTAATTACAATTTTTCCAATCAGCGACGGGATGAGCAAGTGACAAAGCGGCTGGAGCAGGAGCTCGACAGCAAAGGGGCCATGGATTTGTACAACCGGCTGGAGCAACTGGATCCGGAACAGGCTGCGAAGATCCATCCGAATAATCACCGGAGGCTTATCCGTGCGCTGGAAATCTATGAAACAACCGGAAAAACGATGTCGGAATACCAGCGAAATCAATTGCGTGATGGAGACTATAATCCCATTTTTATCGGACTGGAAATGGATCGGGATCTATTATACGAGCGGATTAACAGACGAGTGGACAACATGATGGAGCAGGGTTTGCTCGATGAAGTCCGCCATTTGTATAAGCATGGTTACGCTGATTCCCGGGCGATGCGCGGCATAGGCTATAAAGAATTTGTCCCTTATTTTAAAGAGGAACAGACGCTGGATGAAAGTATCCGATTATTGAAGCGAAATTCCAGGCGGTATGCAAAAAGGCAGTATACGTGGTTCAGAAACAAATTACCTGTCCACTGGTACTCTATTACGCCCGCGACAATTGAAGAAACATTTGGAAAAATTTCAAATGATTTAGCAGGAATGTTCGAAAGTTTATAGAAATACTTATGTATAGATAGAATAGAGGAGGAAAGACAATGGCGCAATCAGTAAATATTCAGGATCAATATTTGAACAAACTAAGAAAAGACCATATTTCGGTTACGCTTTTTTTAACGAACGGATTTCAATTGCGGGGAATTGTGAAGGCTTTTGATAATTTTACCGTACTTATCGAAACAGATGGGAAACAGCAGCTGATTTTCAAACATGCGATTTCCACTTTTGCTCCGGTGAAAAATGTGACGCTGGAAAAAGAATAAGACACTTGAAACGGACGCCTTTTTGCGTCCGTTTTGCTTTTACAAACACTCATGCTGCAGGTGATATGGGCGTTTGTCACGCCACTCTTTCCCGTCGCGTATACTATCGTGACGAAGGGGTGATGACGTGGATACGCAAAAACAGCGAAACAAAAATGGGCAAATTAATATTATTTTGCAGGATAAACAGCACGTACAGCCTGAACGGAACAGCAAGCAGCGGAATGAAACGAATAATCCATTTTCCCATATTGATACATCTTTTTCTTCGTTTATTGGAATGGAAGAACTAAAAGGAACGATTAAAGAAGTATATGCAACCATCGTAATCAATGGAAAGCGGAAAGAAATGGGGCTTCCTGGATCCAATCAGGTGCTTCACATGCTGTTCAAAGGCAACCCGGGTACCGGTAAAACAACGGTCGCAAGAAAATTGGCCCAAATGTATTTTGACATGAACTTGCTTTCAAAGGGGCATTTCATTGAAGCTGAACGCGCAGATTTGGTTGGTGAATATATCGGGCAGACGGCACAGAAAACAAGGTCTGTCATTCAAAAGGCAATGGGAGGCATTCTATTCGTCGATGAAGCGTACTCATTGGCGCGGGGCGGCGAGAAGGATTTTGGAAAAGAGGCAATTGATACACTGGTGAAGCATATGGAAGATAATCATAATGATTTTGTCTTAATCCTGGCTGGCTACCCTTATGAAATGGATCGGTTTTTAACGCTGAATCCCGGATTGAAATCAAGATTCCCGTTCATCCTTGATTTTGAGGACTATGATATTGATCAGCTAACCAGTATTGCCAAGCAAATGGTTCAGGACCGGGAATATGAATTGACAAAAGAGGCAGAATGGAAATTGCGTACCCATATATATAAAAAGAAACGGGAAACATCCGTTAATTTTTCAAATGCACGCTACATCCGTAACATCATTGAACAGTCCATCAGGCATCATGCGGTGCGGTTATTGAATCAGGAGGCATTTTCGCCGGATGATCTAATATTTTTGACTGGCGACGATTTGACACTTGACGACCAATAGCCCAGAAATTGTTGTATCCTACAAACTCTGCTATGATAATGATTGGAATTATAATACCAGGATGTGATAGACAAATGCCGGAACGGATATTGCTTATAGCAGTGAAATTACCAAGAGATAATGAGAACCGATTTGAGTCATCACTCGAGGAGCTTGTTTCCCTTTGCAAAACTGCAGGGGGATCTGTCGAAAAAATAATGACGCAGCGGCGGCAGAAAATTCATCCTGCGTTCTATATCGGTGAAGGGAAACTGGCAGAAATAAAGGAAGCTGCCGAAGAATTGGATGTTGATCTCATCGTTTCCAATGACGAACTGTCACCGGGTCAGCTACGCAACTTGAGTGACCAATCCGGATTCCAGGTCATTGACCGAAGTCAGCTGATACTGGATATCTTTGCCCAGCGCGCACGAACCAAGGAGGGTAAGCTGCAAGTGGAGCTTGCGCAGCTCGAGTATACACTACCAAGGCTGCGCGGAAGAGGGGAAGAAATGTCCCGGCTTGGTGCCGGCATTGGAACACGTGGCCCTGGTGAAACGAAACTGGAGACAGATCAGCGGCATATAAGACAGCGGATCGATGACATAAAACGTCAATTGAAAATGGTTGTCCGCCAGCGGGAACAGTACCGTAAACGAAGGAAGACCAATGACGTTTTTCAGATTGCCGTTGTTGGTTATACAAACGCAGGTAAATCGACCTTGTTTAACCGGCTGACACAAAGTGATGCTGTTGAAGAAAACCAGCTGTTTGCTACTTTGGACCCTTTGACACGCCAGATACAGCTTCCGTCTGGCTTTCAGACACTTGTCACAGATACAGTCGGTTTTATACAGGATTTGCCAACATCACTTATAGCATCATTCCGCTCGACCTTGGAGGAAGTGTCGGAGGCTGATTTTATTCTTCATGTCGTGGATATGGCAAACCCGGATTTGGTTCAGCAGCAGCAGACAGTAAAGAACTTGCTGCAGGAACTGGAAGCGGACACCATTCCGATGCTGACGGTTTATAATAAAAGTGATTTAATAACAGATGACTTTATACCGATGAATCATCCGAACATCCTAATTAGCGCTCATCATCCGGGGGATATCCGCCGGCTTTTGAAGAAAATAGAGGAAATCCTGATATCGGAATGGGAAGGCTACTCTGTTTTGCTAGATCCCAGCCAGGGAAAATTGCTCCATCGTCTGGAACGGGAAACGATTGTAACAGAGCAGTCGTTTCAAGAAAGTGAGAATATGTATGCGATACAGGGATATATCCGGCATGATCATCCACTGAATGGTTTATTGGAGGAGTTTTGACAGTAATGATAGATGATGTAATAACGCAAGCAGAAAAAGACTGTGCACAGAGGCATGCAGACGTGTCTAAACTAGTTGAGGCCAATCAGAAGCGAGTTTTGGACGCATTTATTAGCAATCGTGTCAGTGATACCCATTTCCATTCGACAACTGGTTATGGGTATGATGATATTGGCCGTGAGACATTGGAAGCAGTATATGCGAGTATTTTCGGTGGAGAGGACGCGCTGGTCAGGCCACAGATCGTTTCTGGTACACATGCTATCTCAACTGCTTTGTTTGGACTTTTGCGGCCCGGGGATGAGCTATTGTATATTACCGGAAAACCATATGACACGCTTGAATCTGTCATAGGAACGAATGGGGGTGCATCCGGTTCCCTGGCCGACTTTAATATTACATATAATCAGGTGGAATTGAAAGATGATGGGTCGGTGGACTATCAGGGCATCAGACGAAAATTAACTGAAAAAACAGCTGTGGTTGGCATTCAGCGCTCGAAAGGATATGATGACAGACCATCGTTTACCATTGATGAAATTGCAGAAATGGTTGCTTTTGTAAAAGAGATCAATGAAAACGCGACTGTTTTTGTTGATAATTGCTACGGGGAGTTTGTTGAAGAAGAAGAGCCGCTGCATGCCGGGGCAGATATCATAGCCGGTTCTCTTATTAAGAATCCGGGTGGTGGTATTGTACGAGCCGGGGGATATATTGCCGGCAAAGAAAACCTTGTTCAGCAATGTGCCAACCGACTAACCGCTCCAGGCCTCGGCAAGGAAACGGGTGCCACATTCCATACGTTGCAGGAGATGTTTCAGGGTTTATTCATGGCTCCGCTCATTGTTGGAGAGGCATTAAAGGGGGCAATACTGACAGCGAGATTGCTGGAGATGGTGGGTTTTCATACGTCGCCAGGCTATCAGGCTAAACGGACCGATTTGATTCAGTCTGTCACGTTTAACGATGCAGAACATATGGTTTTGTTTTGTCAATCCATTCAGCGGAATTCCCCAATCAATGCCTTTGTAACGCCTTATCCAGCTGAAATGCCTGGATATGATGATGAGGTCATCATGGCTGCCGGTACTTTTATTCAGGGAGCCAGCCTTGAACTGACAGCAGACGGTCCGATCCGTGAACCGTATATGGCCTTTATACAGGGTGGACTGACCTATGCGCATGTGAAATTGGCATTGAAGGCTGCACTGGAAGAACTCAAAGAAAAAGAGCTTGTTTAAAGCTCTTTTTTTAATTTGGCTCTTTTTGTAAACATTGTTGCTTTTTATGAAACCAGCAGCTGAAATATGCGAGACTCCTGTGGGACAGCGAGCCTAAGAGACCCCACAGCGAGCGTTCTTTGCGAGTGAGGAGGCTCGTGGTGAGCCCACGGGAAGCGAGTATATTCCAGCTGCGTCGTCGGAGAACCTCTCTAAATATAATCCTTCTTAGTTTACGTCGTCGTTTATAGATTTTGTGAAAAAACAACAACCTTTTAGAAGCCAGTTTGCCATCCATGTTAAGAAACCTGACATCAATTTGACATTGAAATTTACATCTGTTAATCTAACTTTCATACATAGAGAGAAGGGGGCATTTCTAATGAATGATCAGGATCGCCGTTCGATGCCGCTGTTTTCCATAAGTATTGTTAAGCAGCTGACAGAACTGACAGCAAGGCAAATCCGTTATTATGAATCCCACGGTTTAATTCATCCAGCAAGAACTTCCGGGAATCAGCGTTTATTCTCCTTTCACGATGTTGATCGTTTATTAGAAATGAAAAACTTGCTCGATAAAGGGGTTAATTTAGCTGGGATTAAACAAATCATGCTGTCTGAACAAAGCATTGGCGAAAAGAAGGAAGAAGTAAACCGCGACCTGACCGACCGTGAATTGCGAAGACATTTGAAATCAGAGTTGGCGGAAGCGGCAATACCCGGTAAAAACATTCTTCGCAGGGGCGAATTATCCAGGTTTTTCCATTGAGGAAATTCACAAATACTTAGGAGGAAAAAGATGCCCAAACCTTTAACGAAAGACCAAATCATGAAAAAAATTGAGGAGGAAAACGTCCGATTTATCCGCCTCCAATTCACCGACATGCTGGGAACGATAAAAAATGTTGAAATTCCGCTCAGCCAGCTAGATAAAGCGCTGGATAACAAAATGATGTTTGATGGATCCTCCATTGAGGGTTTTGTCCGGATAGAAGAATCTGATATGTATCTGCATCCGGATCTTGATTCATTTGTTGTGTTCCCGTGGACATCGGAAAAAGGAAAAGTGGCACGGTTCATCTGTGATATTTATAATCCGGATGGAACACCATTTGAAGGCTGTCCAAGGTACAACTTGAAACGCAACCTAAAAAAAATGGAAGAGTTGGGTTTTGATGCATTCAATATCGGAACAGAACCGGAATTCTTTTTGTTTAAACTGGATGAGAGAGGCGACCCATCACTGGAGTTGAATGACCGTGGCGGATATTTTGATTTGGCCCCAACAGATTTGGGAGAAAATTGCCGGCGTGATATCGTGCTGGAGTTGGAGGAAATGGGCTTTGAAATTGAAGCTTCCCACCATGAAGGGGCACCAGGCCAACACGAAATTGATTTTAAATATTCGGATGCAGTGAAGCATGCTGATGATATTCAGACATTTAAACTCGTGGTGAAGACAATAGCGAGAAAACATAACCTGCACGCGACATTTATGCCGAAACCAATGTTTGGCGTTAATGGCTCTGGCATGCATGTCAACATGTCTCTATTCGCAAATGGTGAAAACAGCTTTTTTGAGAGAGATGGTGACATGCAGCTCAGTGATATCGCATATCAATTCACTGCCGGTGTGATTAAACACGCCACCAATTTTACGGCTGTGACAAACCCTACGGTCAATTCCTATAAACGGCTTGTACCTGGATATGAGGCGCCGTGCTATGTTGCCTGGTCCGCTGCAAATCGGAGTCCGCTTGTCCGCATTCCATATTCCAGGGGATTAAGTACTCGAATTGAAGCCAGAAGTGTTGATCCATCAGCTAATCCGTACATGGCCATGTCTGTACTGCTTGCGAGCGGACTGGACGGTATAGAGAATAAATTGACTCCGCCGACTGCGGTTGACCGTAATATTTATGTAATGGACCGAAAAGAACGTGAGCAAAACGGGATTAAGGAATTGCCTGCCACTCTGATGGATGCTCTTGAAGAACTGCAACAGGATCAAATTATTATAGATGCGCTTGGTGAACATTTATATGAGCATTTCATGGAGGCAAAAGAGATTGAGTGGGATATGTTTAGAACTACTGTACACCCTTGGGAGAGAGAGCAGTACTTGACGTCCTATTAATGCTGATATGGCAGGATTTATTGAAGGGGTGTTATATGAATATAAGATATTTATTAGATTGCACCCCTTGAGCACCCCTTAAAAATTTAATAAATTATTTTAAAATATCGTCCATATATGCTTCAAATTGGGCGGTATTTTTTTGCTCCATTCTTTTGGATACATGAGAGTAAGCGTCCGCGGTAATTTGGTAACTACCATGTCCCAGACGCTTTTGACTATACTTTATCTTGTTTAGGCGAGAAGACCCCCACCTCAAGAAATGTGAACGGGGAACCCCAGTGAGTAGGTGGGGGATGAATCGCCTTCGGACAAGGGATGGCTTTAGCCATCTCAATTGTCCGACCGATTGGATCTCAAGTGTCTTTCAAAACACCCCATTCACCTTATTACAAAGTAAGGAACAAATGTTTGCATACCTTAGAATAAAATGATATAATAATAGACACAATAGGGGGTGTATAAACTATTGGTCCATAAATCCTTCAACTTTCGTCTCTACCCAACAAAAGAACAAGCCATATTAATCAATAAAACCATTGGGTGCGCACGTTTTGTATACAACCATTTCCTCTCCAAGTGGAACAATACATACAAAGAAACGGGAAAAGGCTTAACCTACACAACCTGCTCATCCCAACTGCCTCAACTAAAAGAAACGTTTGTCTGGTTAAAAGAAGTGGACAGTATCGCCATCCAATCATCATTAAAGAACCTTGCCGACGCCTATAGCCGATTCTTCAAGAAACAAAACAAAGCACCACGATTCAAATGCAAAAATCATAACATCCAAACCTATCAAACAAAATATACAAACGATAATATTACTGTTTCCGGAAACAAAATCAAGCTGCCAAAACTCGGATCCGTCACGTTTGCAAAAAGCCGTGAAGTCGAAGGCCGCATCTTAAACGCCACCATCAGACGTCATCCAACAGGCAAGTATTTTGTATCCATCCTTGCTGAAACAGAAATAGAAGAACTGCCAAAAACGGAATCAACCGTCGGCATTGACGTTGGATTAAAAAATTTTGCCACCCTTTCCGACCATACAGTCTACAAGAACCCTAAATTCTTTCGTGCATTGGAAGAAAAGTTGGCCAAAGCTCAACAGATTCTTTCCAGAAGAAAAGTAGGTTCTTCCAACTGGAACAAGCAACGTATCAAGGTTGCCCGATTACATGAAAAAATCGCGAACGCACGCAAGGACTACTTGCATAAAATGTCAACCAACATCATCAAAAACCACGATGTGATTGGTCTAGAAGACTTGCAAGTGGCCAACATGCTGAAAAACGCCAAACTGGCCAAATCCATTAGCGAGGTAAGCTGGTCACAATTTCGGACCATGCTTGAATACAAAGCGAAATGGTATGGCAAGAAAGTGGTCACGGTGTCCAAAACATTTCCCAGCAGCCAGCTATGTTCGAACTGTGGATATCGCAACAGAGA
>NZ_JBHUNA010000004.1:0-4103 GCF_042685205.1 Lentibacillus juripiscarius | reverse complement strand
TCATGACCGAGATGTTAACGCAAGTAAAAATCTTCGTAATGAAGTCTTACGATTAACCGCAGGAACTGCGGGGATAGCCTAATCCATAACTAACCGATAGGTTGGTGTTCTTAGGAATCCCCCACTTCAATCAGACCGTAAGGTTGATAAGTGGTGGGTAGTTCAATAATAGATCAGGGCTTTCTAAACAAGAAAATGAAAGTGGAGGATGAGGCTCAATAAATTGGTATAATAGATACTAAATTTCTGAAATGAATGATAAAATGTGAGGCAATGAGTAATTCAACTAACGAGTAGTTACTTTAACAACATCAAAGTATGGGTGAAAGGGAGAGTTGTCATGGGTGAATCACAACTATCTTTATGTTTTAAAAATTTCGCTCAAATGGAGTGTAAGGATTCTAGCGAACTATACGAATTTTTATCCGTGAAAGTATCAGAGGATAATGAAATACTTGAATTATGCTCTGAAACCCAAAATGGACAACCAGTGCCTAATTTATTGTTCGGAGCTGTTCATTATCTCTTGTTAAAAGGGAAAGAACACCAATTAAAAGAGTATTATCCAAGTCTTACAAAATCCCCAAGAAAAATCGACGCCAAAACCTTTGATTATTTCAAGGAATTTTGTAATGTTTTTAGAGGTGAAATTGTTTCAATTCTAAAAAATAAGTTGGTTCAGACAAACGAAGTTAGACGTTGTGCTTATCTTTACCCAATTTTCTCTTTGATTTATAGCAAAGTAGAAAAACCTTTATCGCTTGTTGAAATTGGAACAAGTGCTGGGCTTCAGCTTTTGTGGGACAAGTATAGCTATTCCTATGGAACTGACGAAACTTATGGAAATAAAAATTCAGATGTTCATATAACTTCGGAACTTATAGGTAAAAATAATCCCTCATTTCTTACTGAAAGTCCTCCCGTGTCTTCAAGAATTGGATTAGACTTACATATAAGTGACCTAAAAGATCCTGAAAGTTATTTATGGTTAAAATCACTTATTTGGCCGGAACATCAGGAAAGATTGGAGTTATTTGAGAGTGCTGCTAGGTGCTTCAAAGAAAATCCAGTAGAGCTTATTGAAGGAGATGGGATAACCCTACTAACAGACGTTGTAGAAACCCTTCCTAAAAATACAGTTATTTGCATTTTCCATACTCACGTTGCAAATCAAATACCAGAGAATTTAAAGTATAAACTCCTAGAGAAGATTAAAAAAATCGGAAGTCAAAGAGATGTTTTTCATATTTATAATAATATGTGGGATAGAAAGCTCCACCTTGACTATTTTATTGATGGTTTGGAATACAATCAAATTATTGGAGACACGGATGGTCACGGAAAATGGTTTAAATGGAATATTGAATAAAAATCAACGTAATTAAGCACGATTCTTTAGTAATAGTGTCCCCGTTTATTGTACTGTAGGGGCATTACTTCAAAAGAAGCAACCTTGCCTCAAAGCATGATAGAAAAATTTCTGCACAAGGAGAAGCAAATTTAATGGACAATAAAACAATAACAAGCGACGATGCAATCTTCTTCATGGACATGGTGAACTCTGCAAAAAGTCCTAACGATATTCGAGGGTTTTATAAACGAAAATCGTATTATAAGATACTGGATGAAAAAGATTCGGATGAGTATCAACGGTTTATGAGAATCTATAACGCTGAAAAGCATATTTTAAAGGAGCGGGAGCGACAGATTTTAGACGATTTATACGGCTTAACAAAACCAAGAATGACCCTAAAAGAAGCGGGCATACCTCACAACATAACACAGGAACGTGTCCGTCAACTACGTCATAGGGCAGAAATAACAATAGTGAGAAATTTGGTTAAGCAATTTAAAGGGATAGCTAAATAGCAAAGATGACCTAACGCTTGGTGGAAAGCAACTTTCTGCTAGGCGTTTTTATATAACTCTCAAAGAGGTGATATTATCATACTAATGTTCTATGCCGGCATTACTTTTAGCATAGTAGTTACCGGCATGATCCTTATGTTCCAGACAACATTTATACCAGCCTCCTTGTTCCCACTCGGAATAGTGGGCATTCTTTTTATGTGACATAACATTGATATTTACTCCAGGAATAGGAAAATATGTTCTGTTAGAATAGATTCATTTTTGTTATAATAGAGCGCGTACAACAAGGCTTTCATGGGTGGTGGCTCATGCCCCTTTGCACGTTTTTTAGGAAAGGGGGTGATGCCGATGACAGTATTTGAAACACTATTTTTGATGATTTCCTTTGGAACATTAATCGTAGCCATACTGTCAAACCAGAAAAAATAACCACCCATAGGCCTGGTAAGCATGATGGGTAGTTATTTTTTCAAAAACCTGTAATGTGAGCCGCCCCCTTGAAGGGCTGTTGTACATGACCGTTAGTGTATCTACACTAGCGGTCTCTTTTATTTTATGTGATGTTTTCTAATTTTATTATACCCAATATCAGGCGAAATGAAAACTGTAAAATGATACAAGTTTTCTGCATATCACAGTGAATGGAAAAACTCAGGACTTATACCCGCTGAGATTAAAATTGCTTTGAATATTTCTCATCTATTTTTTGCTCGATTGCAATCAATGCTTCTTTATCATTGAGCAAATCCTTTTTGTTTTGGTCAATAAGTTTCTCAATGTTGGTCTGTGCGCGCATAACTTCTCACATCCTTTATCTTGGTATTTCTAATTTTAGTATAGTACAAAAATCTCCTCGATAAACGATGGAATTATAACAAATGTGTGAAATTTCCTACTTTGGTACCCGGTTATTCTTGATCCGATGGCAGTTGACAGAACTGTTTTTTCTACAGAAGTGATTTATGAGATACCGACCATGGTTAAACTTAAAGCAATCCCGCGGCGAAATGACTTTTCTGGGAGGATGGTTTGGACAGAGCAAGGGATCGGTTCTGTAATTGAAGAAAATGATTCAGAAGTTGCTGTTGCTGTATCGCAAAAATATTGAATGGTCACAACCGGAAAAACAGATGTGATTATAGCAATCGGGTGTCTGCTTTCATCTCCTTTTGGCCCCTTTGTAAGGGGGGGCAGAATTTCACATATTCGCTCTCATTGTATTGTTAGTATTTAACGCTTTTGCTTACCTTGGTATGAATTTTACTCCATCAAATGAGCCCCTTACTGCAGAATATGTTGTTTTAGCTAGTTTTTATTTAATTTGGGCAATATTTTATTATTTGCAACTAAAACTAAACTCTTTAAAAAATTTTATAATTCTAATCATTCTAGAATTGCTTATCATTATAGGCTGGAGTTTCTTTTGGGGTACACCATACGGACATACATTAATAGAATCTTTGTTTGAGTAAGGTTAATCTTCCTCATCAATCAGGCGCAATTCTCTAATAATGGAGTAAATACTTATTTAAATATTAATTTGGATATAGCGATAAGATCATCAATTTGATGATCTTTTTTTGTGCGACGGGCAGTCGCACTTAGCGTAATAACTACGCTGAACTAACTGTTAAAGGATTGGAGAACGCTACCCAGTGTAAACACGACTCCGTAAATCCTGGAAGGTAAGTTATCTCGGAGGTGAAAGTCCTCCCACCAGAGTGCTGATACAACTGGTGAAGACTAATCTAGGGCATTATCGTGAGGTAGTGTCTGAAGGAGATGCGGAAATTCGAGAGACCCGCAGTCGGACATGCAGACCCAAATGCAGAAGTGTAAAGTACGGCGGCGCGATAAGCTGGTGACCATCCGAAAATAATGGGAAATCCATCATGTTATGATGGCTAGCCAAAGAATCAGCCGGCTAGTCATAGCTTATCGTGTGTTGGTACTGGGTATGTATGGAAGGAAAGTGTGACAACCCCGTGAGGTCTCCATCTTACCAAATGAATGGGCAATGAACTATAAGGATATTCCGAAATGTTAATTGTGGGTGGAGAAGTCAGACGCTCCCATAGTACGGAAGTAATGTATTGACGAAACAATACATGAATGGAAGGGGAGCGACCTCGTGGTTCGACACAGCTAAACATGTGGAATGTTAACAGATACTGTTACTTCGGTAAAAACAATCTGAAGGGACACATTGAAAGGTGTGGAATAAGCATTGA
>NZ_JBHUNA010000003.1:25188-257740 GCF_042685205.1 Lentibacillus juripiscarius | reverse complement strand
TTAATTATACGTGGTTTCACGATGGCTTTCTATTTATTTAGCTGTTGCATTTCATTTTACAATGAACCAGCTTAAAAAAATTGAATGAACACGAAATTCTCTTGTACCTGCGTCAATTGGAATATTAAATTATGCCTCTCACGTCAATAGCCTGCTGCAGAAGTCATCACATCCTGTGGAAGTCCGCTATCCAGGAGTTTATTAATCCATTAAGGGGCATAAGGAGGGTAGCCTTAAGAAAGGCTACCCTGCTTTAGTGTGTTTCTTGGATTTATCCAAAGACAACTGTTGTGTTGCCACTATACCAATGCCGATGATCCGGGTAGCCCGATGTATAACCTTCAAAGTAATGCGTATGCCCACCACCTAACATTGGGATAGCCATACTGGTTTTCCCGCAAATTACATGGCGGTGTCCATCAACATAAAGCGTCCACGTGTCATATTCATGAAAATGCTGCATTCCATTAGGGGCCGGTTCCGTTATTCCTACAAATCTATGATGGTGACCTTCCGCCGTTGTTGTAATCCCAATAAATTGATGTACATGGGTCTGGTTATGCCAGTCAGGATCATTATCATTCAGTAAAGGAGATAATTGTATTGGCTGGGTCATGTATCCAGCTACAGGGTACCTCATTATTTCCCCTCCTTCTCCAATAATCTTCATTGACCTATCCTATGCATTCAGCTAGTCATATGACCCAGGGGCGGTTACGAAGAAAGTTTTGGTGCTTGTCAGTAGAATATGGGACAGCCACAAACGCATATTTTGTTAGAAGTGACGTAAATAAAACCCTACGCAACTAACGATTGGAGGGGAATAGATGCATTTAACAGAGCGGGAACATGAACAACTGCTCATAGTGGTTGCAGCCTGGCTTGCAAAAGAAAGACTGACAAAGGGGTTAAGACTAAGTTATCCCGAGGCTGTTGCACTGATTACGTTTGAAGTGATGGAGAAAGCCAGAATGGGGGAAATGACAGTTTCCGATTTACAGGAATACGGAAAAACGATTTTAACAGAGGACGATTTGATGGAAGGTGTTTCTGCAATGATGAGTAAAATTAATGCACATGCTACCTTTCCCGATGGAACAAAATTAATTGTTATTTATGACCCAATTAAACCGCCAAAAAAACCTGAATTAGGGGAACATTATGATCCAATTGGTGATTAGTCGGTTGAAGAAGGACATCGGAGGAGGTAAAACATGAAGCCGGGCGAATTTTTGCTTGATGATCATCCGATTTTAATTAATCAGGGAAGGAACACCAGAAAGATTACAGTTGTTAACTATGGTGACAGGCCAATTTTTGTCGGTTCCCATTATCATTTCTATGAGGTCAATCCGAACCTTTATTTTGAAAGAGAACCGACGAAAGGTATGCACCTGAACATTCCAGCAGGTCAATTCATTCAGTTTGAGCCAGGTGAAGAAAAAACAATTGAGCTGGTTGAAATTGGCGGAAGGAAACTGGCTTTCGGTTTTAGGGGATATGTAAATGGACCGGTCGACAATTTGTTTCCAACACAAGTTAGTAATAATTACATATCCAGGAAAGATTACGTTAAGACGTATGGTCCAACGAAAGGGGATAAAATCCGTTTAGCTGATACAGATCTTTTCGTTGAGGTGGAAAAAGATCTGCTTGTCTACGGGGATGAAATGGTGTATGGATGGCTAAAAACGATTCGCAGTGGAATGGGGATGTCTGCACGTGCGACAAGAGAAGAGGTACTCGATCTTGTTATTACAAATGCGATTGTTTTTGATTATTGGGGAATCGTAAAAGCAGATATCGGGATAAAGGACGGAAAAATTCACGGGATTGGTAAATCAGGGAATCCTGATTATATGGATGGTGTTGACCCTCATTTAATCGTAGGGGCCTCAACTGATGTAATTGACGCCAGCGGGATGATAGTTACAGCTGGTGGCGTTGACCCGCACGTTCATGACATTTATCCCGAAGTTGTAACGACGGCACTTCAATCAGGTGTTACAACGCTGCTTGGAGGGGGAACAGGGCCTTCAACTGGTTCGAAGGGTACGAATATTACCCCTGGCGCATGGAATATGCACCGAATGCTTGAGGCTGCTGAAGACTTTCCAATGAATTTTGGTTTTTGGGCAAGGGGCAATGCCTCACTTCCCGAACCACTTGAAGAACAATTGCTGGAGGGCGCTGCCGGGTTTAAAATTCATGAAGATTGGGCGGCAACACCAGCGGTTATTGACTCCTGCCTGGAAGTTGCTGATCGATATGATGTTCAAGTTTGTTTGCATTCGGATTCCAGTAATGAATCCGGTACGGTGGAGACGACTTCCCTTAAAGCAATTAATGGAAGATCTATTCATACGTATCACGTGGAAGGGGCCGGTGGTGGACACGAGCCGGACATGATGAAAGTGACAAGAGAGGGCTCTATACTGCCATCTTCAACGACACCAACTCGTCCCTTTACAATCAACTCAGCGGATGCGAACATGTCGATGCTGTTCCAAGTCCACGGGATAAAACGGAGTGATCCGGTTGGTGTTGCAATGGCAAAGAAAAGAATCCGTCCTGAAACGATGGCTGCTGAAGGAATTTTGCAGGATATGGGTGTCATTAGCATGATGAGTTCCGATTCTATGGCAATGGGGCATCTGGGTGAAACAATCATCAGAACCTGGCAGACAGCGCATGCTATGAAAAGGTTACGGGGTCCTTTACAAGAAGAAAAGGGCAACAATGACAATTTCCGGGCAAAACGGTATATTAGTAAGTATACGATAAATCCGGCAATAACCCATGGGATATCTGAGGCAGTAGGCTCGATTGACGTTGGCAAAATGGCGGACCTGGTCATGTGGAAACCTGAATTTTTCGGGATTAAACCGGAACAAATTATAAAAGGCGGCTTTATTGTTCATGCCCCGATAGGTGAGCCGAATGGAGCAACGTCAGCTGATGAACCAGTAGTATACCGTGAAACATGGGGTGCTTTCGGAAAAACACCGGAAAAAATCGCATTTACGTTTATGTCCAAGGCTGCTAAGGAAAGTGGTGTCCCCGAAAAGCTGGGGCTCAAGAAGAAAATTTACGCCGTACACAATACAAGGACTATTGGAAAAAAAGACATGATATTAAACGATAATAGTCCTGTTATCACCATCGACCCTGATACGCATCAGGTTTATGTTAATGGTGAGTTATTGGAGAACCCACCTAAAGAAAATGTACCAATGAGTCAAAAGTATTTCCTTTTTTAGGGACATATCCAACATTCCCTTGTTTAGAACTAGATTGCTTAACAAGATGTGGTATAATGAATATAGTTTATTTAATAAACTGAATTGTTGGTTAACGGAGCGTGCGAAATGAATAAATATCAAGAGCGTACTGTTTACATTTCAAGCGTAGTTCTCGTTTTCTTCTTAGCATTATCTTTATTTACAAATGAATGGGGATTCTTTTTATTAAGTTTACCGCCAGTTTTTATAAATGTAATGTTTGCGTTTCTAGCTAAGAAAAACAAGTATATACAAAGATTCAATCAAAGACATTCCGACAGAGAAGGTAAAACCACAGTAAATCAACAAGTGTAACTCTTAGAATGAACATTTACATTAAGCCTCAATCGGGCGCATACCCGGTGTAAGGGAGCGCCCTTTCCTTCTACATTAAAACGGCTCAAAATCTTAACAGAGCCGTTTTCGCCTCGTATTGAATGTTATGCAAAACCCAACTTTTCTTTGGCGCGGTCGCTCATTTTAATCGGGGTCCACGCCGGTTCCCACTGATGATAAAGCATGTAAACAGAATGACGCTTGTTTTTTCATTAATCATTTCTTTTAAGGTCGGTACTTTTTCTTGACCAATTCTGTTTGAATATTTGTGCGTCCACCATAAGAACGGGACAATTTTATATAAATAGCCGAGAATGTTGAATATAATCCAGCCCATGACATATAGAAAGATGAGCCAGCTCCAGATGGTGACTTCCTGTATGCCGAAAACACTAAATGCAAAGGCGAGCACATGGACTCCCAATCCATTAATAATGGCAACCAGCGAGAATGAACGGGGTGAGCCGTAGATGGGCTCTCGAGACCTTTTTAGCGACCTTCGGGTTGACTTTTGGTCTCGAGATGAGCTCTCGAGACCTTTTCAGCGACTTACGAGGCGACTTTTGGCCTCGAGAAGGGCTCTCGAGACCTTTTTAGCGATTTTCGGGGCGACTTTTGGTCTCGAGGAGGGCTCCCGAGACCTTTTTAGTGACTTTCGAGGCGACTTTTGGCCTCGAGAAGAGCTCTCGAGACCTTTTCAGCGACTTATGGGGTGGCTTTTGGTCTCGAGATGAGCTCTCGAGACCTTTTTAGCGATTTTCGGGGCGACTTTTGGTCTCGAGGAGGGCTCTCGAGACCTTTTTAGCGACTAATGTATGTTTTGCATCTAAAAAAAAGAGACCACCCCGCGGGATGATCCTTTACTTAAAATAATTCATCTTCAAGTGCATCAGTATCAAGCACGATTGCCCCATGTTTATCAGCTGTGACCAGTTCCTGTTTTTTCAGCTGAGTCAAGGTGCGGCTGACGGTTTCACGGCTCGAACCGATCATATTCGCAAGGTCTCTGTTGGTGAATTGGGTTGTCAGCTTAATCAGGCCATCCTTCGTTTCTTTTCCATAGCCTTTGGATAGCCGTAATAGTAGCATGATGATTTGTTCATAGGTGTTATGAAGGATTTTCTCTTCCAGCCGGCCCTGCAGATCAACGATAATGTCGCCAAGCACACGGAACAGCTTAATGCAGATCTCCGGGTGGGTGATCAGAAAGTTTTCAAAGGAAGTAATCGGAATATAAATCAAAATTGCATCTTCCAGCACTTCAGCGTGTGCCGGGCAGTTATCCTTCCTGAAAAAGCCCTGATGCGGAAACATATCACCAGGCTGCAGCACATTGACAATCTGTTCCTTGCCATGAAAGTCGGTTTTATAAATTTTTACCTTTCCCTGATGAATGAAATAAACGTTAGTCAAAGGGTCACCCTGCATGAAAATATGGGTGCCGTGGCGGTACATGCGGTGTTTGGCCAGCTCAACGATTGGTTCTATTTCATAATCAGTCAAGTCCTTAAATAACGGGACTTTCTGCAGCAGAGTTTGTATGGCATCGGTATTCAATGCGCCCACTCCTTTCAGTAAGCAGTATCTTCATTAAATAGTATATCATGTCGGCTATAGTTCAAGTCTGTTTTATCGTATCACACGTTAAACGCAGGTTCTTGTTTTAAATGTGAAATTTTTGTAACGTCAAGTTTTTCTACAATTAAGTGATAAATATCATATGCAAGTGATGCCGCCAATCACTTCATTTGTATTTGGCAGCTTATATGATAGGGGGTGTCAATAACAATTTGGAGGGATTCATGATGGAGGAACTACAATTCACAGCGAAAATACACGCCCCAGAGATTGACCCGCGCAACAGGCACCCGAGAATTTTTGAAGTGTTTGATGGACTGAAGTCCGGCGAGTTTATGGAACTGTCGAACGACCATGATCCGAAACCGCTTCACTATCAACTGATGATTGAACGGGAAGGTACATTCACTTGGGAATACCTGAAGCAAGGCCCGCCAACGTGGTGCATCGCCATCGGTAAAAAATAAATCGGCACCATGCCTCCGGACAGTGGGCATCCGGGGGCAACTATTGTTTACAGGCATGCCAGGCAGTACATTTTTTAGCCCGGGTGTGTGTCTTTTCATGAAAGGCAAGTGAACTAAATCACAACAAAAGTCAGGAAAAGCGTATACACTGACTCCAGCAACATTTTCAGGAGGGATAGCATGTTTCCACGGGACTACAATGAAAATCCGTTTATCGTCATCTGGGAGCTGACGCGGGCTTGTGAATTGAAATGCCTGCACTGCAGGGCGGAAGCACAGTACCATCGGCATCCACTGGAATTAACTTTTGACGAGGGCAAAGAATTGATCGATGATATTTATGAAATGGATAATCCGATGCTTGTATTTACCGGTGGTGATCCGCTAATGCGCCCGGATGTGTTTGACATTGCGGAATACACCGTTCAGAAAGGTGTGCGGGTATCCATGACACCATCGGCCACACCGAATGTGACCAAGGATGCGATGCAGAAGGCAAAAGATGTCGGACTGTCGCGGTGGGCCTTTTCGATTGATGGGCATTGTGCTGATGTACATGATCATTTCCGAGGTACATCGGGTTCATTCGATTTGACGATGAATGCAATCAAATACTTGCACGAGTTGGAAATGCCGCTGCAGATTAACACGGTTATTTCCCGTTACAATGTAGATTATCTGGATGAGATGGCCAAAATGGTCGAGGATCTGGATTGTGTTATGTGGAGCGTGTTTTTCCTTGTTCCGACTGGACGAGGAAAAGAAAGTGACATGATATCCCCTGCTGAACATGAAAAAGTGCTGCGCTGGCTGTACAAACTCTCCAAACGTGTACCGTTCGATATCAAAACAACTGCTGCCCAGCATTACCGCCGAGTCGTTATTCAGGGGAAAATGCGCGAAAATCAAAATACCGATGACGCGATCCGCTATGAGGATGCATTAATGAATGGAAAAACCGGACAGATTGATGGACTGGGCCGTGCGCCTAAAGGGGTCAATGACGGCAATGGTTTCGTGTTCATTTCCCATACAGGCGATGTGTATCCGAGCGGCTTGCTACCAATCAAAGGCGGGAATGTGCGCCAAATACCGCTCCCAGATATTTATCGGGAATCGGAGGTGTTCCAGAATCTCCGGAATCCGGACAAATACAAAGGCAAATGCGGTGTTTGTGAGTTCCGCCATGTCTGCGGCGGTTCCCGGTCACGTGCCTATAATGTAACAGGGGACTACATGGAAAGCGAACCGTACTGTGTATATATTCCCAAAGCTTGGCGCGAGCAGCATAAACGTGAACGAAAACAAAAAACTTCCAACTGATTGCCAGTTGGAAGTTTTTCACACCTTAGAATTGCGTTTATTAGCTTTCTTCACGGCCAGATTTTCGTATCCGGCTAAAATAAAATGCATGGATGATTTTAATGATGGGGCGGGCGAGAAGCTGGGCACTGCCGATAATGAACAAAATAATGCCCGCAGTTTTTAATGGCTCCCATAGAAAAAACGCACTGCCGACCAAAAAGAAAATACCCAGTACGATATCGTTCAGCAAGGTAAGAAAACGGTATTTTTTGTTAAATGATACTTCATACGTGCCGATCTGGATATCAAGATAATTTTTTTCGTCATCGATGGATGCCATGCGAATCCCTCCATGGACACCATACCCGAACGCCCGTCCAGTAAAACAGACTGTTTTCTAAACCTGACCTTTTCGCAGGACCTTCTACAAGAATAGAATTACAAGCAGTCCGACCGCGAAACAATAGTAGGCAAAATATTTAAGATTGCCCTTGGCCATAATGTTCATGAACCAGCGCAAGGAATAATAGGTTGCTATAATGGAAGCAGCAAATGCCAGAATCGCCGGGATGGCCACAACACTGAAATCACTTTGGCCACCAATCAGATCACCAGCCGACAGTACAGTAATACCCAGGCTGACCGGAATATACAGCAGGAAGGAGAACCTAAGGGCAGTCTCCGTCTTCATGCCAACAAGCATTGCCGCAACAATTGTCGCACCGGACCGGCTGATTCCCGGTACAAGGGCAACCGACTGGGCCAATCCGACAATAATAGCGTCCCGGACAGTAATGCCGCCGTCACTTTTCCGGCCCCGCAGATTCCGGATAATCCATAATGCTGCACCGGTAATCAAGAGGGTCACGCCGACAACGGAGACATAACTAAGCTTGTCCTCTATATAATCCTCGAACAATAATCCAATTATCCCAGTTGGAATGGTCGCAATCACCAGGTAAAAAACAAATTGAAAATCACTTTTCGCATCGTGTGCCCTTGTTGTAATGTAGCGTATTGTGTTTTCTACGAGCCGGTAAATATCTTTGCGGTAAATAACCAGCACCGCGATTAACGAACCGAAATTGACCATGATTTCGAACGAGAGACCTTCAATCGAAACGTTAAAAAGCTCCCTGACAATGACCAAATGTCCGCTCGATGAAATGGGAATTGGCTCGGTAAAACCTTGTAGCAGACCGAGAACAACATATTTTATTAAAAGCCAGAATTCGTTGATTGCTTCCATGGTATTTCCCCCTGTTTTTATACATTATTTCTCCCAAAATAAGTCACCAACCACTGGGCATGTGAATAGCCTAGTTGGTGAGGAGGCTGAGAATATGCATTATAATCAACAACATATGTATGAACTGTGCAAGAACCATATGCACTCTTATGTGCTAGTGGAAGTGAATGATGGAACACAGGTTGATGGGATCATCACTGGTTTGGATGATGAATACGTTTATATGGCGGTACCTTTAGGCCAAGAATCGGGATTTGACAATAATTGGCGCCCACATGGGTTTGGCGGTTTCGGCTATGGATATGGCTACGGTAACCCTGGTTATGGTTACGGAGGTTACGGCTATGGCTACGGTACCCCCGGCTATGGATATGGTAACAGACCTAGAAGATTCAGACGGATGATTCTGCCATTAGCCGCATTGACGGCACTGAGTGTGCTGCCGTGGTATTAAACCGCTGATATGCGAAACGGAAACCCCCCCTTGACATGAATGCTTCGTTTCCAATCAGCTACCATCATAGACAAAACCCTTGCCATCACGACCTTGAGGGCAAGGGTTTATTCATAAGCTGCTGTGTCCAGCCAAAACCGGAAAACGTGGACCAAGCGGTGCTGCTATATCTCCCACTTAAGGGGCGCGAATATGAGCAGTGCCGTGCATCCTTTATTGTTCCGCTTCATCTTTCAATACGCCTTCACCCATTATATACACACCAAGGGTAATGATGATTGCAAGCATAAATGCGCTTGTCATACTGAACGAATTACCGGCCATGCTTGCCAATACATATGAAATAACACAGCTAATGAGAATTGCCCAGAAAAAGGACCAAAAGAAACGCATGTTCCATCCACCTCGATTTTTTAAGACTTTCCTTATATAGTTTATCAAAATGATAGTGAAAATAAAAGGAAATATAATAGAAAGGAGAGGAGCGGATCGATGTACGCTGTAGAGAACTGTTTCCACTGGATTGGGTTCCATATCGTTAACCGCTTATTGGAAGAAGGATGCCGTGTTGACGGAATTGATGATTTATCAACGGAAAAGAAAGAGAACCTGGCAATGTTCGTCGGGCGAAATGAGCTGTTCCGTCATCTGCCGGTTATCCAGGAAAGCTCCGGCTATAATGCGATTATTACTGTTGATGATCAGATGGTAAAAATGCATAGGGAGGAACCTGTCACCATACAGCTCCCGCTTCTTTTTGGGGAATGGATGCCAATGAATCAGGATGGTGTGTATAACGGGGATGAGTTTGTCCCTTTTGCAGCAAAGGAATTCACTTCCAGGGCAGTGTATATAGATGATTTCCTGACAGGTTTCCTGCAGTGGCTTCAAGCATCCAGCTTGCCCTCCGAATTGAATGTCAAATCAGTACATGACAAATCCGCAGAAGATGCCAGACATGAGCATTTCCTTTTTATTCGGAACCAGCAGCCCTTAGAAGAGTCAATCCAATCAGTAAAAAATCATTACCGGAATTACAAAAAATTCTATTGATTCATGGTACTGACGTTTACGAAAGCATGTCAGCAAGCTAGAATAAAAGTAACAGCAATTATGAGGAAAAAATGGAGTGAAATAGGTGAAAAAAATATCAATCATGGCTTTGCCCATATTGCTTATTGCCCCACTGACCGGCTGCTCTTCTATGTTTTCGTCAGGTGATTTGCAGAATGTTGGCATGCTGGTGGAAACGTCCGTTCATGATGATCCATGGAACAAAAAAGGGTACGAGGGGTTGCTGGCGATTGAAGAGGAATATGATACTGATGTGTTTTATAAAGAAGGCATCCGTACCAAGCAAGAAGTAAAAGAAGCGGTGGATGAATTTGTCCGTAATGGCGTCAACCTAATCTTCGGGCACAGCAGTACATATGGGGAGTATTTTGACAACATTTCGGAATCCTATCCGGATGTTCATTTTGTTTATTTTAACGGCGGTCAATTCAATGAGGGTGTGACAAGCTTTAATTTCAATGCACATGCAATGGGTTTTTTTGCTGGTATGATGGCCGGCAAAATGACCGGGACCAATCATGTTGGTGTACTTGGCACGTTTGAATGGCAGCCCGAGATAGAAGGATTCTATGAAGGGGTCAAATACCAGAATCAGTCTGCAGAGGTTGCAATCAGTTACAATAACAGCTGGAATGATAAACAGAAAGCCATGACGATGTATGAGAATATGCAATCGAAAAACGTGGATGTCGTATATCCAACGGGTGATGCATATAGTACTTCAATTATTGAGCAGGCTAGTGACGATGGTATCTATACAGTAGGTTATGTGGCCGATCAATCGTCCATTGCAGAAGAGACTGTTCTGACAAGCACTGTCCAGCATGTAAGCGAACTATACGAGATGGCAGCGGATAAATATAATGAAGGTGATCTGCGCGGTGGTGTGCTGACGTTTGACTTCCAGGACGACGTCATATCGCTTGGAAAGTTCAGCCCGGATGTGCCCGAAGAATTCCGGAAGAACATACTGGAGGAAGTACAAGCATATAAGGACACCGGTCTCTTGCCGAATGAACGGGAGATAGACTAAGGATTTCGGGCTTGCATGTAAACGGTGAATGCATTAAAATTAGTACCAAGTCATAAGAATAGCTATTAGAGGTTGGTTTATGAGCTCGTACTATTAATAATAGTTAGCAAGGAGATGGAAATATGAACGCTGGCCTGTTGGGCACCGGGCATTATGTACCGAAGAATGTTGTGACGAATAAAGACATGGAAAAAATAGTGGATACAAGTGACGAATGGATTCGGACGAGAACTGGCATTGAAGAACGGCGGATTGCGGACGATGATATCGATACGTCGGATATGGCTTACTATGCGGCAAAGAATGCATTGGAAGAAGCGAATATGGAAGCGCAGGAACTGGATATGATTCTAGTTGCTACGGTCACACCTGATACACCATTTCCATCGGTCGCATGCATGCTGCAGGACCGGCTTGGCGCGCGAACTGTTGCGGCAATGGATGTCAGTGCGGCATGCTCCGGCTTCATGTATGGGCTGATTACGGCAAAACAATTCATTGAAACCAATGCATACCGCAATATTCTGGTTGTCGGTGTGGAGAAACTTTCCAAAATCACCGACTGGGAAGACCGGAATACATGTGTTCTCTTTGGTGATGGTGCCGGTGCAGCAATCGTCGGACCTGTTTCGGAAGGGAAAGGTATTCTGTCCTTTGAACTTGGTGCAGATGGCTCCGGTGGTAAGGAACTGTATCAGGATCAGGAGACAGACTATTTGTTCATGAACGGACGTGAAGTGTTTAAATTTGCAGTACGGCAAATGCCGGAATCATCGGTTAATGTCGTTGAAAAGGCCGGTTATGCAAAAGAAGATGTGGATTACCTGATTCCGCACCAGGCAAATATCCGGATAATGGAAGCAGCCCGCGAACGACTTGGTATTGCCGAGGAAAAAATGGCAACCTCTGTGAAAAGATATGGCAATACTTCTTCTGCGTCCATACCGATTGCTTTATCAGAAGATGTGAAAAGTGGTAAAATAAAAGATAATGATTTACTCGTTCTCGTTGGCTTTGGCGGAGGACTGACCTGGGGTGCTATTGCACTGCGCTGGGGCCGATAGGATTTTAAAAGTCTATAGGAGGAGTATGAAATGGTGGAAAGAAGAGTGGTTGTGACCGGTCTTGGCACAATATCACCCAATGGCAATAACGTTGGGACGATGTGGGATAATGTTGTTGCCGGCAATACTGGCATTGCTCATATCAGCCGCATAGACACGGAAGAACTTCCGGCAACTGCAGCAGCGGAAGTAAAAGATTTTGACCCGACTAATTATATGGAAAAAAAAGACGCCCGAAAAATGGACCTGTTCACACAATATGCCGTAGCGGCAGCACGCATGGCCGTTGATGATGCTGGTCTGACGATTGATGCATCCAACGCTAACCGTGTCGGTGTCTGGGTTGGTTCCGGTATCGGGGGCATGGGTACCCTTGAGGATCAGCACACCAAATTGTTGAATAAAGGCGCACGCCGTGTCAGCCCATTTTTTGTACCAATGATGATTCCGGATATGGCGGCAGGACAAGTTTCTATTCAGCTTGGTGCGAAAGGCATCAATTCATGTACAACAACTGCCTGTGCATCTGGGGCGAATTCGATTGGTGATGCGTATAAAGCAATTGAACGCGGAGATGCCGATTTCATGATTGCTGGCGGTACAGAAGCTCCAATTACCAATATGGCATTTGCCGGATTTTCGGCGATGAAGGCATTGTCGACAAATGAACACCCAGAAAAAGCGAGCCGGCCGTTTGATAAAGACCGTGATGGATTCGTTATGGGTGAAGGTGCCGGAATACTGCTGCTGGAAACACTCGAATCAGCGATCGACCGGGGTGCGCATATTTATGGCGAAATTGTTGGCTATGCTGCAACCGGTGATGCCTATCATATTACAGCCCCTGCTGAAAATGGAGAGGGAGCTGCACGCGCCATGAAGCAGGCAGTAGAGGATGCTGGGATTGCATTGGAAGAAGTAGATTATATCAACGCTCATGGGACAAGCACCGAACTGAATGATAAATACGAAACCCAAGCTGTTAAAGAGGTATTCGGCGACCATGCCTCAAAACTTGCTATGTCGTCCACTAAAGGGGTGACAGGCCACTTGCTCGGGGCTGCCGGAGGACTGGAATCTGTTATTTCCTTGAAATCAATCGACGATGGTATTATACCGGCAACGATGAACTACGAGACGCCGGATCCGGATTGTGATTTGGATTATGTCCCGAACGAATCGAGGAAACAGGATGTCAATGTTGTGATGAGTAACTCACTCGGCTTTGGCGGGCACAATGCAGCACTTGTTTTCAAAAAGTATACGTAAGTACGAAGGCTGACTGCTCCGGTGGTCAGTTTTTTTATTGGGCTGGTGCGCCTGGTGCCTGTCACTTCCCGAATTTTGTCGAATTCAGGAGCGCACTTGACCGGTCAGGGTATCAGGTTTTTTCCGGGCAAAGTATCAGCGGATTCGGCTGTCGGCCCAACCAGTAAATGGATGCTTTCAAATGAACAACCGTCATGAATTTCCATCTCGCGCATATAATGAAGTAAATGGAAAGGACGAGCATAGGTGGTGTGCTGAATTGGGGTATCTGTTTTTATTTTTGACGGGATTTGGACTGGCTGTTACCGGCGGAGTGACCATCATTGCGTATATGAATTTTTTGCCTGTTGGGGTTTCCTGGGCTGATTATTTTATTTTTATCGCAGGACGACCTGAATGCTACTTTTTGCCAATTGGCTTAGTGCTGATTGCGATTCCGCTTTTTCGGTATCCGAAAGGCTCCTGAAAATATTTGTTTGTTTCGCTAGGGTATTTTGTTAACCTATGGTCCGGTCATAAATGATGCCCGCGTTTTTCCAATGAATCGAATAATTTTTTTTCAGATGGTCATAATGTATTCTAAACGATTCATTCATAAAGCGAGGGGTGTTTATGTTATATTTACATGACGTCTGGGTGAACTGGTTCGAGGGCGAAGAGAACGGCTATAGTGTCTGCTATTTTCATGAATGGCGGAAAAATGACGGAATTGAGCTGCTGGATCAGGTTCCGCTGTTATACATATCCGAAGCGCTTTTTGATTACATTGAAAATGACTTACATGATTTGCCTGATGACATGATGAACAAAATCTATAAGCGTGCATATATGCGAAAAGGGCAGGAACGCAGCCCTCTTGAATATGCAGCGGTTTTAACAGACGGAAAAGATATTATTGCAATCGATACAATCGGCTATCAAATCCCTGTCCGCAAGAGCAGGCTCATACCAAGACAGGAACAGCTCGTTTTCGACATGATCAAGACAACGAAACCCGAAACGTTCAACTTTGATGGAAGGCAAGTAGAAAAAGAATACCATATTCTATCGATGGAGCCGGAGCTGATCCACGGGCTGACCCGTAAGGAACGCAATCTGAAGCAGGTGCTCATGATCGCATTAGATCAGCTGCGCACAGCCAATAACTTGGAAGAACTCCGCTACTGGCTGACCGAATGGGATCCAAAACAATACCCATATATACGGTACATGGACGAAAACACCGTATGGGAAGCGCTGTATGAAGGTGTCAAATCTGGGTGGAGCGAATGGCATGAAGACTTGTGTGCGAAAATGATCAAAGGACAGCCGTTTCTTGAGAAAATGTGGGAAGTGGAACAGGAGCCGAAGCAAGATACGTCAAAGCTGAAATAATTTGATGAAAACGCTAAAGTTTGGTGCAGAAACGCTAAAGTTCACATGAAATTCGCCAAAGTTTACTAAAAAAACGCTAAAGTTCACATCTGAAACGCCAAAGTCTCTATCTATATGGCAAAGGGGTGCCCCAGTTAATAGTAGCTGAGGCACCCCCTTTTTTTCACGCAATTATACTGGGACTTGAAAATTTTCACTGCATTAAGTAATCCCAGCCTAGTTCTCTTTACCGCTTTTTCTTCACGCGGCCGAGTCCCATTGCTTTTTTTGCTTTCCTGAGCATTTTATTGGCGTCGTACGAGGCTTTATCTGCTCCGGCATCCAAAATATCATCCAGCGCTTCAGAGTTCAGCAGCTCATGATAGCGGTCCTGGATTGGTTTCAGCACATCAACAACTGCCTGAGCCGTGTCCAGTTTAAATTCACCATACCCTTTGTCTGCGTATTTTGCTTCCAGTGCCTTAATGGACTCCCCGGAACAGCTGGCATGGATCGTTAGCAAGTTGGATATGCCTGGTTTGTTTTCTCTGTCAAATTTCACAATACCTTCTGAATCAGTGACAGCACTTTTGATTTTCTTTTCGATCTTTTTCGGTTCATCGAGCATAGAGATGAACGCTTTTTCATTTTCATCTGATTTGCTCATTTTTTTCGTTGGATCCTGCAGTGACATGATCCGGGCACCGACTTTCGGAATGCTTACTTCCGGTACGGTGAAAATATCATTGAATTTGTTATTGAAACGCTCTGCCAAGTTACGCGTTAATTCCAGGTGCTGCTTCTGGTCCTCTCCGACGGGCACCACGTCCGTTTTATACAACAGAATGTCGGCAGCCATGAGCGGCGGATAGGTTAATAAGGCGGATGATACTCCTTCTTTTCCTCCGGCTGACTTGTCCTTGAATTGGGTCATCCGCTCCAGTTCACCGATGTAGCTGATGGACTGAAGCATCCAGCCGAGCTGCGTATGGGCCGGCACTTCGGATTGAATAAACAAAGTCGATTTCTCCGGGTCAATTCCGGAAGCAAGATATAGCGCCGCCAGTGAACGGATGTTATTTCTTAATTTCAGCCGGTCTTGCGGTACTGTAATCGCATGTTCGTCCACAATGCAAAAATAACAATTATTCTCGTCCTGTAGCCCGACAAAATGCTGAATGGCTCCTAAAAAATTTCCAATAGTCAGTGTTCCGCTAGGCTGTATACCTGAAAATATCGTTTGCATGTATTTCACTCCTTGATTTTTCTGAACAATAAAAAAGATCCATTTATCCCACTTGAAAAAGGGACGAATGAACCGCGGTGCCACCCTTGTTATCACACAGCCGATCCTGTGTGATCACTTTTAAAAACGAGCTCGAAAGTCCAATTCCAATTTGCCATGGTCCCTGTTCTCACCAACCACAGGATCTCTGAAAATCCAGCGGGCAATTGTACTGTTACTCTTTCATAGCTAATGGTATTAGTTTTTTTCAGTATATATAGTTCTGTGGCGAAATGCAAGAAGAAAACTTTGAGAATGTTTCTTCTTGGCGGTGATTGTCAAAAGCTGATGATGATACATGAAAAAAGGCACTCATCACCGTAATGAGAGCCCGAACGAGTCAGCCATTCGCCCAAAAAGGCACTCATCACCGTAATGAGTGCCCGAACGATGTTGCGATACGCTCAAAAAGGCACTCATCACCGTAATGAGAGCCCGAACGATGCAGCGATACGCCCAAAAAGGCACTCATCACCGTAATGAGTGCCCGAACGAGTCAGCCATTCGCCCAAAAAGGCACTCATCACCGTAATGAGAGCCCGAACGAGGCGGCGATACGCTTAAAAAGGCACTCATCACTATAATGAGTGCCCGAACGAGGCAGCCATTCGCCCAAAAAGGCACTCACCAC
Source organism: Lentibacillus juripiscarius (assembly GCF_042685205.1). Lineage (NCBI taxonomy): Bacteria > Bacillati > Bacillota > Bacilli > Caryophanales > Bacillaceae > Lentibacillus > Lentibacillus juripiscarius. The sequence goes on along the minus strand of NZ_JBHUNA010000003.1, from coordinate 241,361 downwards.
CGTAATGAGAGCCCGAACGAGGCAGCCATTCGCTCAAAAAGGCACTCATCACCGTAATGAGTGCCCGAACGAGGCGGCTATACGCTCAAAAAGGCACTCATCACCGTAATGAGAGCCCGAACGAGGCAGCGATACGCCCAAAAAGGCACTCATCACTATAATGAGTGCCCGAACGAGGCGGCGATACGCCCAAAAAGGCACTCATCACCGTAATGAGAGCCCGAACGATGTTGCGATACGCTCAAAAAGGCACTCATCACCGTAATGAGAGCCCGAACGAGGCAGCGATACGCTCAAAAAGGCACTCACCACCGTAATGAGAGCCCGAACGGAGTACAAAGCCAACAGAAAAGTCGCTCATTTACGTAATGAGCGACTAAAACCAAATCAATCTTTTAAACGTAATACGTCCATTGATGAACACCAACCGCACGAAAATGACTTGCAAGAATACTTCTGATTATTTTTTTAGACGGCACCACCCGGCACCAATCATGGATGGTATTCGTAGTAATCTTGCCATTAGGGAAGAGAAACTTATATTCTTTAATGCTTCTTAATATAGCGTCTGAACTAGACTCTTTAAAATCGCATTTTTGGCAAACGCATTTTCTTTTCTCGATAAGCATGGCAAGAGAGTGGCATTTTGGACAGACGATCCCTTTCCGCAGTTGGCCGTAATCATAGGAAGGCAGTCGGTCAAAAGGGGAATCTGTTATATGTAAAGCCACTAATTGGTCTGCAAGTTTTTTATCATATTTTGTTAATTTTGAAGGCAGTGAACTTAATTGGTTCATATAACGATTAAGCTGGCTATGGAAAATGATTGGTTTATCAGGAGGTGCCTGGTATAAGGTGAATTCCGGATTGATAAAAAGAACGGAAGCATCAATTGGAAAGTTGGATCCTAGGCTAAGGAGCAGCTGACGTAATAAGGCTTCACTTCTGCTTAACTGGTGAAGCGGATTAATAATTTCTAAGTGGGGCTTTTTGAAGAGCTTATCTGATTCGTAACAATAATCACCTTCATGGTTCTTTACTTCATAAACGTTGATCTTGCCATGTGTGATGATCAGTGTATCGATTTGAAAAGTAGTGTTATTTACTTCCAGCAGTAATTCATTCACTATCAGGCATTCACATTGCAGTTGTTCTGTTAAAGTATCAAACTGTTTTTCCCCCTCATAGCCTTTTTTCAAATTCAAATAGTGACGTTTATCCTTGCCGGTTAGCTTCATTCGGGGATTCAATAATTCCAGGGTAATCAATTCTGCAGGCTTCGAACGCGATTTATAAGGCACAAGCATCGTCCACATCCTTTTTAAAAACTATTATACATTAAATTCCCCCAATTGGGAAAAAATCATCAATAAAAAGAGGAATATGGAAATTAATGTCGAAGTAATCACTGAATTAAAAACTATGAAAGGACAGAAGGAAATTTACTTGAGGCGTTTATCCACGTACTTTCCGCTGCATTGCAAATCGCACACATCGTCCACATGGGAAATCGGGAACATCCCATTTCTGAATAAATTCCTCACTTCTAGCGACCTAGCGACATCCCAAATGAAAATTTATTACGACATTCGTGACACATTCCCCGTGTTGCCACCCTAATTTGTTAAATAGCATACCTATTTCAAGAAAAACAGAGTAAATGAAAGGAAATCAAAAATGGTCACGTTTACATGGGGTTTTGTAAATTATACATCTTATGTTATGATCCGTTTTGTTGAAAACGGAGCTTGCTTTTGCACGATAAAACAATAATTACAAAAAACTAGCCTGCTGCCATTTGCACGTGGTGGCAAGCTAGTTTTTCTAATGAAAGGCAAAAGTACTACAGAAAGACGATAAAACATGAAAGGAGTGCTTCATTGAAACTACAAGAAATGAAACAAGAATGGTTTGGAAATGTACGGGGAGATGTGTTGGCAGGAATAGTAGTCGCATTGGCTCTTATACCAGAGGCAATTGCGTTCTCCATTATTGCTGGAGTAGACCCGATGGTTGGTCTTTATGCATCGTTTTGTATTGCGGTCGTCATAGCAATTGTCGGAGGCCGTCCGGGAATGATTTCCGGGGCAACAGGAGCAATGGCTTTGCTAATGGCTGATTTAGTTGCTGATTATGGGTTACAGTATTTATTGGCGGCGACCATTTTAACAGGAATTATTCAAGTCTTATTTGGTATTTTCAAACTGTCGAAAGTGATGAAATTCGTCCCGCGTTCAGTAATGGTCGGATTTGTGAACGCACTTGCCATCATGATTCTAATGGCGCAGTTTCAGCATTTTGTAGGCGAAACATGGGTCATGTATGCTCTCGTTGGATTAACGTTGGCCATCATCTATCTTTTTCCGCGTATAACAAAAGTTGTCCCGTCGACACTCGTAGCAATCATCGTCGTAACGGCTATTGCTATTTATGGAAATCTGGAAGTTGGAACGGTGGGGGACATGGGAACGTTGACACAACAGTTACCTGTATTTTTAATTCCGTCTATTCCTTTTACAATGGAAACGTTCATGATTATCCTTCCGTATTCGTTATCACTGGCAATTGTTGGATTACTGGAGTCGCTTTTAACAGCTAATATTATTGATGATGCGACAGATACAGAAAGCAACAAAAATAAGGAAAGCAGTGGACAGGGAATTGCTAACGTTGTAACAGGATTTTTTGGTGGAATGGCTGGTTGTGCCATGATCGGTCAGTCGGTTATCAACGTGAAATCAGGAGGTTCCCGAAGATTATCTTCACTTGTTGCAGGTGTGTTTTTGATGTTTTTAATTATCGTGCTGGGTGGATTGGTCGTTCAAATTCCAATGGCAGCACTTGCTGGTGTCATGATCATGGTTTCTATTAGTACGTTTGATTGGTCTTCGGTTAAACATTTGAACAAACTGCCAAGAACAGATGCAGCTGTCATGGTAACGACAGTTGGAATTGTTCTCGCTACTCATAATTTATCCATTGGTGTGTTGGCCGGCGTACTGTTAAGTGCTATATTCTTTGCTGCAAAAATTTCTAAAGTAAACGTGACAGAGGAACTGGATTTACGAGAACAGAAAAAAGTGTACCTAGTAGAAGGGCAATTGTTCTTCGCGTCGGTAAGCGAGTTCCCGGCTAAGTTTACCTTTGCGGATTCTGTTCAAGAGGTTGAGATTGATTTAACACATGCACATCTATGGGATGATTCGGCCATTGGTGCTTTAGATAAAATCGAAATGAAATTTGATGAAAATAACATTAAAGTAACTTATTTAGGACTTAATGATGAAAGCCACCACTTGAAAAAACGCATAGGCGGACTATCGAAAGCATCAGGTCATTAATGGTAAGCTGGACAAAGGGGGGGGAGGATATGTTTAAACGAATACTTTTGGCTACGGATGGATCAAAGCATTCGGTTCGTTCAGCTGATCATGCGATACAACTTGCTCATCAATTTGATGGAACCATTGATGTGGTTTATGTGGTCGATAGCCAAACATCGAAAACAGATGTCTTGCATAACGACAATAAATATGAAATTGAGCATAAACGGAAAGAAAAGATTAAGTCCGTTCAGGATCAAATTCGGCAGTTCGATATAGATTTTAAAGTCCATATACTCCATGGTGAGCCGGGGCCTACGATCGTTGACTTTGCTAATACCAATGATTTTGATTGTATTGTTATTGGGAGTCGTGGACTAAACAACCTGCAAACCATGATTTTGGGCAGTGTAAGTCACAAGGTTGCTAAACGAGCAGATTGCCCGGTTTTGATTGTGAAATAAAAAAAGGATTTTAAGCATGCACTGGCATTTGACCACTTACTTGGCGAATGCCAGTTTTTTCATGAAGTTATAATAATGTACTCCTTTATTCTTTAAATTCATCAATTAAATCCTTTATTTACTGGACACGGTTCTGTTATGTCGTTTCCTGCGTTGATACGTAGATAGTATGACTCCTCCCACAATAAATAAGGAACCTAATATCTCTATATCTGTTATCGGCTTGTATAGTAATATTAATCCCATAATCATAGCTACAAAAGGCTCTAAGTTAGATAATATGGATGCCTTTGATGCATCAACATGTCGAATGTTGTGATTCCAAACTAGTGTTGCTAAACCATGTACAACAACAGCTGTCCCGATTAAAAGAGCCCAATCAGACATGTTATTACTTATTCGTAAAGGATTGTCCAGTAAAAAAGCAAACGGGATGGAGACAATAAAGCCCACAACATTCGAATATAACGTAATGGTCAGGGGATCAGCTCTTTTGGAGAGCCCCCTTGTCATAATAATCATTATAGCGAATGTTATCATCGTTACAACAATCCATATAAGCCCTTTATCAATGTTTAAAGAGGATAAGTTTCCTTTCGTTACAACCAGATAAATACCTGTAATCGCAAGAGCAGTGCCCATCAGCATACGAATCGTTAATTTTTCTTTTAAAAAAATGGCAGCTAAAAAGCCAGTTAAAATGGGGGCAGTTGCCAGGATTAAAGCAGATGTTGTTGGATCAGCAGTTTGTAATCCAACAAAAAAAGACCATTGATTTATAAATACACCAATAACCCCTAGAGAGAAAATTGTAAGCATATCTCTTTTATTTAAATGATTTAAATGTTTTTTGTAAGAAGCTAATCCGATTAAAAATAGCACAATAAAGAAAAGTCTTAGTGATGTTAACAGAGTTGGGGAGAAATCATGAACTAAAATCTTTCCAAACACAAAATTACTCCCCCATACGACTACACAAAAGGTTAGCCAGGTGTAAGCTTTTAACATATTCGTTCCTATCTCCTATAAAAATGATAACTTTTATATTTTAAACATAATCGTGTGTCCGGTATACCAATTTGCTTGGCTTGGAGAATGAAATTTCAACAGTACCCCTGCTACTAGCCACTAAAAAGGAGAATGGGACAAAAGTATTGAAGCAACGAAAAATCCGAACAATGATTCAACATTTTTTTCGTAGATGATCGAATATCAAATTATATCGGATTTTTCTTTTTAAAATAATAGGGTTTCCACCTAAACCAGCGAAGGAAAAATACGGAGACTCCTGGGGGAGCAGAGGCCTAGATGAGACCCCGCAGTGCGACAGCGCGAGGAGGCTCATCAGCCGCCCCCGGAAAGTGAAGTATTTTTCTGTAGCGGCGGTTAAAACTTACCCCAACATCATAGGAAAATACTCCAGTCATCATTTGGCTTTAATGCTGATGATTTTTGTTATGTTCCAGGCCCCTTTCTAATTCAAAAATATTTGCTGGCTAACCGTTCGGCTGTCCTTGTGGCAAGCGCTTGTGTCGTTAAGGTTGGATTTGGCCCTCCAAGCGAATTATAATCGGCACTATTATCGGCTATATAGAGTCGTTCGACCTGATAAGCTTCGCATGAAGTATCTACGACAAAACCCATTCGCATCGTGCTTTGTAAGTGAATATAGTAATTCGGTGGGAGATCACTCCGATGTACCTTTTTTGCACCAGCTTGCCGTAAAATATCCGTGGCGATTATAGCTAATTGTTCTCTCCTCTTTTTCGATTTTTCACTTGGTACATAGTGTACGAACGGTACCGCTCCATGTTCATCTTTTATATGGGGATCCAATTCAACTCTGTTTCGATAGTTCACTTCGTCATCTGTAATGACGGAAAGGGTAAGCGTCCTTTTGTAGCCCTTCATAGCTTCCTCAAGCTCGGAACCAACCAGTCTTCCTCGACCGTCCCATATGTCTGAATCGGGTTGACGGAGGGTATTATAGCCATATTGACTGAATCCAAATAAAGGTTGAGCTGAAAGACCGGGGCTTTCTCCAATATTTTCAATCATGCCAAGACCGGGATAGTCAAGTCGTGCCCCTGACGTATGCCCAACGAATGGATTAATTGATGGACTTCCTAAAGTCTCCATTAATGTTTGTTCATCAAATGTTCCAGTAATCATATCCATATAATGATTGGTCAACCCACGTCCTACCCAAGGATTATATGGCAATTCAGAATTCAGCCAAAGGCGTGGTGTTTCCACACAACCGGCTGCCATCACGACTACTTTTGCACGCAATTCCTCTATTTCCCCAGTCCACGTATCTCGTATTTGGACCCCGACTGCACGTTTACCTCCGTTAGCACTATGCTCTGTCAACACCTTCATGACAAACGTATTCGGTCTGAACGTCACATTCCCCGTCTTCATCGCTAGAGGGACATAACTGACAGTCGTGGAGCGTTTTGCCATCTTGTCAAGCGTTGGACCATAAGGACACCCTTGCCCACAATGGCCACTTAATGTACAACCTTCCATATGGCTTAATTCTTCTAAAGAATAATTAGGGTCCATTAGATGCTCATTCGGGGGTAAAATGGCATTCGGTTGCGGACGGTATCCGTTGCTCGTTGCATCTAATGTCTGATTTAGGGGGAAAGCTGCCTTTTCCGCCCCGAAATAAAAAAGTGCTTCTTTCGATGTCGTTGGTGCAAACTCAACTGGTAATGTGTTTTCCACTTTTTCGTAATAGGGGATGAGTTCATCATAATCAATGGGCCACTCCTCAATCGCATTCGGAAATGCCCGTGGGGAGTTGGCATAATAATGAAGTGTGGACCCTCCAATCCCGGCACTTTGCCATAATATCGCCTGATCGGGAATATTTCTATACCATGGTGCACGTCTTCGGTCGGCCGATCCCCAACGGAATTTACCGCTGACGAAATCATTCATGTCATTTTCAAGTCTTGTCAGCTGCTGGCGATAAAGAGAACCATCCAAATCATTGGGATCTGAACTTTCTTTTGCTTTACCACGGTTTTCATTAGGTTCGGGCCATTTTCTATTTCCGTACCATGGGCCGGCTTCAAGTACAAACACACGGATTCCTAGTTCTCCAAGCTCTTTGGCAATAACGGGGCCGCCTCCTCCAGCTCCAATAACAATCACATCAGGATCTGTTTTCATTCTTCACCCTCATTTCTACCCATTAATAGTAAAAAACCACGGAAATCACGATAACCCAATGATACACCGGGATAGCCAACTTGCTGCCAACTCCAAGGGAAAAATTCAAGACATCGATGATTCGGTTGATTTAACCGTGTCGAGCCGTAAGCCGGCCACTCGGAATAATAGCCAAACAATGAAAGGCGGTTAAGCGCATCCGTTACATTTTTGACTAAACCAGCATTGTTTTGAAAAGGAGATGGTAACACGAAAAGATCAATCTTAAGATTTTCTAGTGCAGATAACGTTCGAATTCGGTCTTTCCGAGAAAGATGAGAAAACATTCGTCCTCCGGGGAATAGACTTTGGGGAAAGGCTTGTGCCTGATGAGCATTTACTAGCTGTGTGGCTGCGACATCTAACATGATAGCCGTTGGATAAGCAAGGGGGATAACAGTGTGATGCAATTGCTGCTGAATCGATATGTAGTGATTTAAACTATAGATGATATATTCATGAACCCCCATATCCTCAGCGTAAAAAAGGGGCTCATGTCCTGGCTGATTTGTTGATGGAAGTAATGCATCAGTTAAAGCCTGGAAACTTGCTTGCAAATACTCTTGAGTCTGGCTTAAATGACTGATAACATTTCACCTCCTTCTAATTTTGGAATACTACTACTGTATTTTCTAATGCAACTTTTTATGCCTCAATCTTAGAAACGCCGCCTGCATTTGGAGAAAAACATTTTGGAATGACATGCAGATAGATACGGGTGAAATCACTTCTAAATTGCTTGATGGTTTTCGGGTGGATGTAGCGTATATCTTCAGGGATTATTCTCCGCTTTAGCAGCTCTTGCCACATTTATTACATCTTTCTTTAAACTATAAGTAACCCTTATTGGAATCATTATAAATAATTATTTAACTTATAAACAATTCCCGATTATGCTAAAAGCAGGAGGTGTTTTTAGTGGCGACGACAAACACACAGACGGCGACAAAACCATCACCCCGGATGGCATGGCTGGGCGGGGTGGCATTCACATTTCTTATTGCTGCCTTAGGTGCTTTGCTGGCAATGGTTCCGGGATTTGACCGAGTTGGGCAGCTGGCATGCGCGATTATTATTGCAATTTTTTACCGGCAGATTTTTGGCTATCCGGAGGCAATCAGGTCGGGAATTGCTTTTTCAGCGAAACGGCTGCTGCGTGCAGCTATTATTTTATACGGGCTTAAACTGAACATTGATATCGTATTAAGCGACGGATTAGGATTATTGGTGCGTGATGCCGGGGTCATTATTTTTGCTATAGCCGCAACGGTCTGGCTGGCAAAAGTATTTAAAGCGGATAAACAGATCTCGCTACTGCTCGGGGTCGGTACTGGTGTCTGCGGAGCTGCTGCCATTGCTGCTGTAGCGCCAATTATAAAAGCGAAAGAGGAAGATACGGCAATCGGTGTTGGTATTATCGCGTTAATGGGTACGATTTTCGCTATCATTTATACCATTTTGCGGCCAGTTTTGCCGTTGGACGCGATTCAATATGGCGTCTGGTCCGGAACCAGTCTGCATGAGGTTGCGCACGTGGCACTGGCAGGGGCACCTGCAGGGGAAGATGGGCTGGCGATGGCCCTTCTGGCTAAGTTAGGTCGTGTTTTCTTACTCGTACCGCTTTGTTTTATCCTCATTTATATCATGAAGCGGAAAAGTAAAAACACAGAAGAGCCGGAAGCTAAAATTGAGTTTCCTTGGTTTCTTGTCGGGTTTATCGTGTTAAGTATTCTGGGTAGCTATGTGTTCGGCCATTCCATCCCAGTATCTGATGGGCTGATGGAAGGCGTGTTCACATTGACGACATGGTTATTAACCGCAGCGATGGTCGGACTGGGCCTGAATGTTAGTTTGAAGGACTTGCGGACAAAAGCAGTCCGTCCACTCGCGGCCATGACAGTTACATCTGTAGCACTATCGATTATTGTGTATTTCATCGTTTAACAGAATGGTGCTGTTAATTAAAAAAGCCAGTGCTCGCTTGCTCGAGTGCTGGCTTTTTTCCTTTTTATCTTCCTTTCTGAACACGCACAAACAGAATTGAATTAAATATCGGCGGCTGATATAATCAAATTACAATGTATCGTCATATGATATAACGACTAACGATAATATAGTAATTGGAGGTTTCGTATTGTCCGAAAGTAATGATCACAATCACATTCCATTGACTGAAGCTGTCTATTATATATTGCTCGCATTTCATACTCCTATGCATGGATATGGCATTATGCAGTTTGTCAAAGAAATAAGCGATGGTCGCGTTCATTTAGGACCCGGAACACTTTATGGAGCCATAAAGACAATGTTAGAAAAAGGTTGGATTCAATCATTAGAAGATAACTCAAACGGTCGTAAAAAAGAATACGAGTTGACTCAGCTTGGAAAAGAAGTTGTTCATGCAGAGATAAGCAGACTTCAAGAGCTTGTCATTAATGGGAATCAGATAATGAGGGGTGAAAAAAGTGACAGTTAAAAAAAGAAGGGTTTTTTTCAACTATGAAAAAGAAGAAAAATGGCTGAATGAAATGGCGTCCAAAGGCCTGAATTTAATTCGTTATTCATTTGCCGAATATACCTTCGAGAGAGGCACTCCAGGAGAATATAATTATCGCCTGGAATTGTTAGACGAATTACCCACACACAGTGAAAGCAAGGAATATATGAAATTCATGGAAGAAAATGGTGTCGAGTGTGTGGACTCCTATCTTCGGTGGGTCATTTTTCGTAAAAAAGCGATTGATGGACCATTTGAAATATATTCTGACTATGAATCTAGAGTAAAACATTATCAAAAAGCAGCTAGTTTAATTGGCATAGCGGTCGGGTTAAATTTATTTATAGCCGTTTTGAATATGAATTACTCAACATTTAATCTGTACCTTTCGATGTTAAATTGGCTATTGGTTATCATACTTTCACCCGTACTTATATCCTATTTAGGAAAAATCAGTAATCTGAAAAAGGAAATGGAATTGCATGATAAATGAGTGTAATCATTTATGTTGCTGGCAATTTTCCGTGTACTCATCTTTTAGAAAATGGCAGCTCCCGAGAGTTTAACAAATGCAGTCATAGTGGGTAATCAGACAGCCGGCCATATCAGTCGGCTCTAAAAACCGTTAGTTCTTTGTTATTCCGCAGCAGTTCGATGAACACCTGCAATGCTTTTGTCTGAAATAAAGAAGCAGTGACGATGGAAAACTGTCGCCGGAAAGGAAGTCCACTCACCTCTATGATTTGCAGATCACCATATTGCAGCTCTTTTTGGATGGCCCATTGTGACAATAAACTAATGCCAAGTCCGGCACCAACGGCTTCTTTGATTGGCTGTGTGCTGCTAATATTCATGACGCTCGTTGGCGAAATACCATATTTCTGGAAAACAGTGTCAGCTGCTTCCCGCGTACCAGATCCCAGCTCCCGCAAAATCCACGTCTGTTCTTGTAGTTTTTCCATTGAAACCCTCCTGGGGCTGGCTGCCAGCGGATGTTCAGGGGAGGCGACAACCACCATATCATCTTCGGCAAATGGTTCTGTCTGCAACAGTTCTTCATCTTTAAAGTGCCCTTCAACAATCCCGACATCCAGCTGATGACGTTTGACAGCATCGGCTATTTCAGCCGTGTTGCCAATGCTTACAGTCGGACGGATATCTGGGTATGCTTCGTTCATCTTCGCAATAATATGCGGAAGGACGTATTCGCCAAACGTGTAACTCGCTCCGATAGAAAGTGGGCCGCCAGCCTTGTTGGCCAGATCATCCACGAGATTTTGCATCCTGGTGTATAACCCGATTATTTCTTTCGCATGGTGATAGACCATTTCTCCGGCTTTATTCAGCCGAACATATTTGCTCGTCCGCTCCAGCAGGCGCACACCAATATTGTCCTCAAATGTCCGGATATACTGGCTCACTGCCGGCTGCGTCATGTGCAAAGCTTCTGCAGCCCTGGAAAAATTCTGTTTTTCAGCCACTGTCACAAAAACGTGTAAATGCTGATCCATCTTCGTTTCACCACTACTTATGTATTTTATACCATGTATTATAGCATGTTTTGCAGGATAAACGTCATACAATACACTAGGCCATAGTTCCTGCTGTGGAAAATAGAAGGACCAATCGCCCTAAAAATCATGTCGCATTTTGAAAATTATTGTTCTATTCATTGTCGATTTCCTTTATAATAGATTTAAAAGTGCGTGTTCAAAAAGGAGGATAAAAAGGACCAAGAATTTCAAGACGGCGCGAGCTCCCGAGTAGCGGAGTGTATGCAAATTAATACATGAGCACAAGTAATACTTCCCTGAATCCGCATCGCACGCCGGGAAAGCGCTTTTCTTTTCCAAGGAACGGAAAAGCAAGCCAACGAAGAAATTCGATGCGTCATTTTTACCGGACTTTTTGAACAACCTCTAAAAGGAAATGGGAGATTGATAGATAATGAAGCGAAACCACCTCAAAATCACTACTTTTGGCATTCTTCTTCTGCTCATCATTGCGATCATACCGCTGTCCACAAAGCCTACAAGCGGTCAGGAGACACGTGTAGCAAGTCCGCACACAGAAAGGCAAACGACTATAGCCCCTATCGACACGAAGCAGAAAATGCAGCGCTTCACTTATGACTCCGGATTAGACTTTGATTATCCCGATGCCGTCAGAGGAATTTATGTCACAGGACCGTCAGCGGGTGGCAAACGTTTTGATAAACTGCTCAATCTAGTTGGCAAGTCGGAGCTGAATTCGATGGTAATCGACATTAAAGAAGACCATGGGAATTTGACCATTAGTGTTCCGGAAGATTCCCCATACGCTGATGCCGCTACCAATTACATTGATGAGCCCCGGAAAATGCTTGAAGTATTGGAGGAAAAAGGCATTTATCCAATAGCCAGAATTGTTGTTTTCAAGGATTCAGTCCTTGCCAACAAACGACCGGAACTATCTTTCACCAAAAACGGCGAAGTATGGACGAACGGCAAGGGGGAAGCATTTGTCAACCCGTTTGAGAAAGAAGTGTGGGAATACAATCTTCAAATCGCGAAAAAGGCAGCTGAACTCGGGTTTCAGGAAATCCAGTTTGATTATGTCCGTTTCCCAGAAGGGTTCGAGCATTACGATGACGAATTGAATTACAGCAAGGGTGATTATAAGACAGATGATATGAATAATGTGAAGCGCCGGGTTAAAGCTGTAACCGAATTTGTTCAACACGCCAAGGAGGAACTGGCCTATTATGACGTGGACTTGGCTGTTGATATTTTCGGCTATACGGCGACAATTGAGGAAGCACCCGGGATTGGGCAGAATTTCTCAAAAATTTCCAGCAATGTCGACGTCATTTCATCCATGATCTATCCGAGCCACTGGACATCGTATTTTGGCATCGACTTTCCTGATAAGAAACCATACGAGACTGTGACGGAATATGCAAAAGTCGAAAATGAAATTCTCGGCAAACTGGATAACCAGCCAACATCCCGGCCGTGGATTCAGGACTTTGAGGCACCGTGGCTGTATAGCGGTGCGCCAACCCAATACGGAAAAGCCGAAGTGGAAGCACAGATTAAAGCACTGAATGAAAATGGCATTGATGAATTTCTGATCTGGAATGCCGGCAATACGTATACGGAAAATGTGGACTACACACCAACCAATTGACAGAAGCAAATCCGGCAGACACGGGCTCAAAACAGATTAATATGTAAAAAACCGGGTAATTTTGAATAAATCCCGGTTTTTTACATGATAATAGGACCATATAACGCTGATCGGAACACAAGCGAAATAACGCCTCCAAATCCGGTTTAACAAATACAGCAGCAATCGGTATAATGAACAACGACGGATGGCCTTGTTCAAGAAGGAAGGAAAAATTATCTGTTCCATACCTTTTTGGAAACTTTGTGTTAGCCGACTACGTATATGAAGGAGTAGATGTATGAACTGGTATGAAAAATTGAACAAGTATTTTCCAATCGAAGAAATGAAATCGAAGGAACATATGGAAACACTGCTGAAAGAAAAAGGGGATGTTTACCACAAAGACGAAGGACCCCACCATGTACTAATGTATGCTGAATTTGACAGATTCCTCTTTATTGACTATGTTTGGGTCTCATCACAATCGAGGGGGCAGGGAACCGGTCATAAACTGATAGAGAAGCTAAAACAGCGCAATAAGCCGATTATCCTGGAAGTAGAACCTGTTGATTACGACGACACGGATAGCGAGAAACGACTGCACTTTTATAAACGGGAAGGCTTTTCCCATGCGCAATACATCGATTACAATCGCCGTTCACTGGCTACAAATGAACAAACCCCAATGGAAATTTTGTATTGGTCCCCGAACGATGAGTCAGAAGAAATGATTTATGAGCAGATGAAAAAAATGTATGAGACTATCCACACGTATAAAGATGAAGAATTTTATGGTGCAAGCTATGAATCGGTGGATGAAGTGCTCAGTTACGATGAAAGTCGGAGCACCGACGATATCTTTGAAAATCTGACGGAAAGAGCATAAGAAGCAATGGGATTAATCGGCCTCTTGCTGTCCAGAAAGCAAGAGGCTGATTATTGCCATCTGAATAAGGATTAGTCACCCGAAAGGACTCGGATCAGGTGGATATACGCTGAGACATTTTTTAGACATTTTCAATTAGAAGGTTTAATTAAAAATGATTTGGGGTATCTTACAATTAAATGAGAACATTTTGTGAACACATATATTTTTTACCAATTTTTTTGACATATCCTCTACCTTTTGATTGACAACTATAGTATAATTATACATATAGGTAATTTAAACTTATTTTAATCTAATAATAAGTTAGAAACTGTTCACGAAGTGACTATATATTTATCAGATTGAGGAGTGAAGTTACATGGTAACACTTTATACCTCACCAAGCTGTACATCCTGCAGAAAAGCAAAAGCATGGCTGGAAGAGCACGATATACCGTTCAAAGAGCGTAATATCTTTTCCGAACCATTGACTCTTGATGAGATTAAGGAAGTATTGCGAATGACAGAAGACGGTACAGATGAGATTATATCAACACGTTCGAAGGTGTTTCAAAAGCTGGATGTCAATATCGATCAGCTTCCTATGAAAGACTTGTTTCAGTTAATCCAGCAAAACCCTGGACTTTTGCGCCGGCCAATCATTTTGGACGAGAAACGGCTTCAAGTCGGATACAACGAAGATGAAATCCGCCGTTTTCTGCCGAGAACGGTTCGTACATTCCAATTACGCGAAGCACAGCGTCTCGTAAATTAATTTAGCTGACTTCCATCATAAAAGTGAAAAACGCAGATCCCTTTATCGTGCAGGTCTGCGTTTTTCCTTTAGAAGGACCGGCATAAACCTGTTCTAGTTGTGCAAGTCCAATGAAAATTGGACGGCTAATTTTTTTACTGAGCTAGTGACAACAGGGTAGAAATGGGTTAAAATAAGTAATTAACCATTCGAATATAGGCAAATGAATTTTCAATATTGCTTGCTTTATCATACAATAAAGTAAAGCACCATGAATGGTTATAATTATGGTTTACAGAGCACACAATAAGCGGATAAATATAAAATAAAAAGCTGTCTCTTCCACCATTTGGATTTGACTTTGATAGTCCGGATTCTTTACTTGAAGGGAGAGAAATGGGATGGAAATAGAACGGATTAATGAGAATACGGTGAAATTTTACATTTCATACGTTGACATGGAAGACCGCGGATTCCAGCGCGAAGAAATCTGGTATAACCGTGAGCGGGGAGAACAGCTGTTTTGGCAAATGATGGAGGAACTCAATTATAAAGAAGACTTTACGGTAGATGGACCGTTATGGATTCAGGTTCAGGCAATGGATAAAGGTCTTGAGATTGTTGTTACCAAAGCACAAATCTCAGGTGACGGCGAAAATATTGAGATTCCGGCTGAAAATGGCAAGACCGTTGATATCTCTGTCGATGAAAAAATTGATGACATGCTAGATGATAAATTTGGAACGGAAAAAACCGCAGACGCCGACAGTGAGGAAGAAGATGATGGTGCATTATCCCTGATTGTCCGCTTTCCGGATTTTGAAGATGTCATCCAGCTGAGCCATTATCTTGAGGACAGCGCGGAAGAACTGGAAAATTCGCTTTTCCATTACAACGACGACTATTATCTGTACGTTGCGTTTCCACAGGAGGATGATGACAGACAGGAAGATTTGCTCAGCCAGATTTTTGAATTTGGGGCTGACACAGAAGTAACCATTCATATCCTTGAAGAATATGGCAAACAAATTATAGAGCAGGATACATTTGCACAGATTCGGTCATACTTCCCTGCCACGATTGGACGCTCTGAATAAGGGTGTCTTTTTTTTGTTGTTTATGCATTTGAAAAAGGAAATAGTCTATCTTTGTCGAATAAGTAACAATGGAGGTGATAAATCGATGCTGCAAGCGAAAACAAAAGATGGAAAGATTGTGACATTAGCATCTATGACAAGACAGGAAATAGCCATACTTAAAAAGAGGAACAAGTTTTTTTGCCCGACTTGCAGCCAGCAAGTTATTGTGAAAGCGGGGAGCAAAGTCATTCCGCATTTCGCCCATGGAGCCAAAACAGATTGCCCGGCACAGGAAGGCGGGGAAGGGACATATCACGAAAAAGGTAAACTGCTGCTGTTTCAATGGCTGAGAGGGCAACAGCTCGACGTCCGGCTTGAGCCGTATATACCGGAAATAAAACAGCGCCCGGATCTCCTGCTCCAGCTGAAGAACAAGACCATTGCCATCGAGTACCAATGTGCAAGAATACCGACCGAACTTGTTGTGAAAAGAAGCCGCGGGTATGCTCGTGCAGGGATTATTCCCATTTGGATCTTAGGCGCCAATAACTTTCATAGGCGCAGTCGGCAGCAGCTGAAAGTAAATCAGTTTCATCTCCCGTTTATCCACCAGTTTTCACCCAGTTTCCCGCACACATTGTATTTCTTCTGTCCGGACACCCTTCAGTTCATAACATGTCAGGATTTACATTTCTTTACACTGCACCATGTAATAGGAAAGTGGACAATCCGCAAACTGAACGAAATGATTTTCACGGATTTATTTCACTCTTCCTGTTACCCATGCGGACACCTTTTTCACAATTGGAAACAGAAGAAGCGCTTGTTCCGTCTGCGCGCACCGGGACATCCGCATGGACGGGAGATGGCATGGCACCAGTGGCTTTATGCCAGACATGCCAGCAGACAATCGCTGCCATCGCATATTTACCTTCCCGTCGCATCACAGCACTTGATGAAAACACCGCCATGGGATTGGCAGAGCCGTCTTTGCCTGGATATTATCGCTCCGCTTGCTCCCGGTGCATCATTCCACTATAAGTCCTGTACACACATGCTGCGCAGCCACTTCCATGCTCCATCATTCTTTCCGCTCATCTCTTCACCCGTCAATCCGATAAGCGCATACCTTCAGCAGCTTGAAAAATTGCAGATTATCAAGAAAGCATCTTCTTACCATTATATAAAACAGCATCCGCTCCGCTTTTACGACCATATAGAGGAAGCATTGGCGGGAGATGATCTTTTGATGGTACAGTTAATGAAACAAAATAGTGGCATGATTCCGGGATAATTCGCCATACTAACTAAAAGAGGTAATTAAAAAGTCCGTCCTCCTTTTTGAACACGCACTGAAATGAAGGATTTTTTGATGGGCCTATCGAATTAGTACAGAGATAACGTATGACAGGAGGAATGCACATTGGCTAAAACAGCAAAAGAACTGCCAAAGCGAAGTGAAATCCCGGAAGAACGCAGGTGGAAACTGGAAGATATTTTTGCAACGGATGAGGAATGGGAAAAAGAACTGAAGGAATTGAAGGGCGATTTTCCATCCATTACCGACTATCAGGGAAAAATCGCTGAATCCGCACAAAACCTGTATGATGTGCTTAAGCTGCAGGATCAGCTGTCGGAACGGCTGGGAAAATTGTTTACATACGCGCACATGCGCTATGACGAGGATACGACCAATTCTAAATATCAGGCACTGAACGAGAAAGCGGAGAACTTGTTGACAGCGGCATCCAGCTCGATGAGTTTTATTGTACCGGAAATTTTGGCAATGGACGATGCAAAAGTGAAATCTTTTCTTGAAGAAAAAGAAGAATTAAAGCTTTATAGCAAAGTGCTGAATGATATCAGCCGCCAGCGCCCGCATGTTTTGAGTGAGAAAGAGGAAGCATTGCTGGCAGAGGCATCTGAACCGATGGGTAGTGCCTCCAATACGTTCAGCATGCTGAATAATGCTGATTTGACGTTCCCATCGATAACCAATGAAGACGGGAAAGAAGTGGATTTGACACACGGCCGGTACATTGGATTTCTGGAGTCTAAAGACCGGAATGTTCGCAAGGCTGCGTTCCAGGCGATGTATGACACCTATGGCAAATTCATTAATACGTTCGCCTCCACATTGACAGGAACCGTCAAGGCGGATAATTTCGATGCCAAGGTACACAACTATGATTCCGCGCGCCAAGCTGCACTGGACAGTAATCACATTCCGGAGCAGGTGTATGACAATCTCGTAGAAGCGGTGAACGAAAAATTGCCGCTGCTGCACCGGTATGCCCGTCTGCGCAAGCAAGTGCTCGGTTTGGATGAACTGCACATGTATGATATATACACACCGCTTGTCAAAGATGC
Source organism: Lentibacillus juripiscarius (assembly GCF_042685205.1). Classification (NCBI taxonomy): domain Bacteria; kingdom Bacillati; phylum Bacillota; class Bacilli; order Caryophanales; family Bacillaceae; genus Lentibacillus; species Lentibacillus juripiscarius. Next base: position 223,634 of record NZ_JBHUNA010000003.1, on the reverse strand, counting down.
CGATATGCACTTTCCATATGAAAAGGCACAGGAATATGTGCAGGAAGCCTTAAAGCCACTCGGTGATGATTATGTCAGCGTTCTGAAAAAAGGATTTGAAAGCCGCTGGATCGATGTGGAAGAGAATAAAGGCAAACGGAGCGGTGCCTATTCTTCCGGTGCATATGGGACACACCCGTACATTCTGCTGAACTGGCAGGATAAACTGAACGACTTGTTTACCCTGGCCCATGAGCTCGGCCATTCCATGCACAGCTATTACACACACAAAACACAGCCATTCCGTTATGGCAACTACTCCATTTTTGTCGCTGAAGTTGCTTCAACAACAAATGAAGCATTGCTGAACGATTATTTGCTGAACCATGTGGAGGATGAGAAACAAAAGCTGTTTTTGCTGAATCACTTTCTGGAAGGGTTCCGGGGCACGGTTTTCCGCCAAACGATGTTTGCTGAATTTGAACACGATATCCATAAGCGGGCACAAAACGGAGAAGCCCTAACCGCGGAGAAACTCACGGAAATTTATTATGACCTGAACAAAAAATACTTTGGTGACGATGTTGTTTCTGATGAAGAAATCGGCAAAGAATGGGCCAGGATTCCGCATTTCTACATGAACTATTATGTGTATCAGTATGCGACAGGCTATTCCGCTGCCACCGCATTAGCCAGCCAGATCCTCAGCGGGGAAGAAGGTGCGGTCGAACGCTACCTGGACTTCCTGAAAGCCGGCAGCAGTGATTATCCAATTGAGATTCTGAAAAAAGCCGGTGTGGATATGACATCGAAAGAGCCAATACTGGCAGCACTTGATGTGTTTGAGGAAAAACTAAATGAAATGGAAGAATTGCTCTTGAATTAGATGAACTAGACGGGCTGTCACTGGGAACACCACGGTGGCAGCCTTTTAATAGGAATGGGGGAGATGGCCGGCGCTGGAAAGCCGGAGCAAGTGCCGGCCGTGATTATCCCCGCATGTTACCGCGAAACACATTCCGGTTGGTGAAGGAATAGATTGTAAGGTAAATGGATATAAACAGTGCTGGCAACGTAATGAACAGTGGTATGAGACGCATAAGCCCGAACAAATTAAGGACTGCAGTGACAAGTGTGAGCAATAAAAAGATAATTGGCAGCATTTCCCGCATTTGATCGCCTCCCAAAGAGAATAATTACCCCGGTAAACAGTCGGAAGCAGCACACCTGCGCCAGTTCGAACCATTTGGTAAGCCAGCGCGCAGCTGCAAATTCGTCAATACAGTATATGTGACAGCCTTGTGAATTAGAAGTGTGACGTTTTTGTGAATGTGTGAACAAACTGTTGTGAAAAACAGGTACAGTTGTTATTATAAAAATGTGAGATGAGTCACAAACAAAAAACCCCTTTGTTTTGATCATGAAACTTTCTCCCATCCCCCTTTGTTTATACAGAGTCGGAGAAGGAAAGGATGTACGCTGCCCCGTACATCCTTTTTTATATTTTACGAGGACGCAAACCGCGGATATTCCCATCCCCAACCTTCATTTAAAATAACAAAAAAGCGCTCAGGAGCGTGATCATTCATGCCCCTAAGCGTCAATCCCCAATATATCTCCAAAATGTCCCATATTTAACAGGGATTTTTTCGATGGTTTGCTGCAATTTTAACTTCTTCAATTCCTTTTCTGTTTTCGCTGCTGACCAGTCGTATACAACGGAAACCTCTTTTGTGCCAACAACTTTGTAAAAGCGGACAAATTGTTCAAGCGGCGGTTTGCATGAGGGGACAGGGTCTCGCTGTAAAATTTGTTTCAGAACTTGTACGTAAATGTCATATGGATAAAGGCCGGAGATTTTAATGCCTTGTTCTTCCGTTTCCTGATTAAAGAATACAATGGTCGGAATGTAGTCAACTTCCATTTCCTGTGTCAGTTTCAGATCGGACTGGAATGCCTTTTTCGCCGATTGTGAATAAAGGTCATTCTGAAACTCGCGCATATCGAGACGGGCATTTTCCGCGCATGTTAACAGTACTTTTTCATCAGAGATATCCTGTTTCTTTAAAAAGGCACTTTCCTGCACTTTCCGCAAAAAGGTTTTACCAGCTTTTTTTCCTTGCAATTCCGCTGCTTTAATGGCCAGAGATGCAATCCATGGGGAGCTGATGGGGTTATCAATCCATACATCCCCGTCACAGGGCATGCCGGTACGTGAGGCTGTTTTTTCCCATATTTCCTTTAATCGTTTCGGTTTATCAAATATATCTTTATTTAATGTGTTCAGATGTCCGCTCAAAATGGGCTGCTGTGTAAAGAAGCGGCCATATTCGACGGACAGTTTTTTTAGATAAGGTTCCAGTGACCAGCATTCCGGGCACAATGGGTCAACAAAGACATACACTTCCACTGGTTTTTGCACATAATCGATATAGCTATATTTTGACGATGTGTCTGTTCTGTTTGAGCAGGTGAGCCCAGGCTGATTCCAACGCACATCGATTCTCCTTTCTTACACATGCTCAAAAAGCATCGTCCGGGAAGCAGTACGTACTGTTGCATGCAGACGGCTTTGTTCGGCTGCTTTCCGAAGCATCTTCAGTTAATCTGGTGTATTCATCATATGGTGTGCGGTCATAGTCAACTTTTCAAATATAGCTGAGCGATATGGTTCTTCTATGCCTGTTTCGGTGAGTGCCGCGTCCATGCACGCAAGCCACGCATCACGGCGCTCTGGTGTGATTTCAAAAGGGAGATGCCGTCTGCGCATCATCGGATGGCCCCGGTCCTCGGTATACCACTTTGGCCCGCCGAAAAACTGTGTTAAAAACAGCCGCTGTTTTCTGGCAGTTTCAGTCAGGTCCTCCGGGAAAATGGGCGTCAGTTTAGGGTGATTTCCCACACGTTTATAAAATGCTGTTACCAATGTATCGATGGTATCAAATCCGCCAATGGCCTCGTATATTGTTCCAGTTTTTGTCATTGAGCCGTCACTCCTGAATAGTTGTATATATTCTAGCAATAGCGCAGGCGAGAGCGCAACTAATCTGATTGGCCCGCCGCACCGCTACCTGAGTTTTGCAGCAAAGAAGCGGTGGATTTTGTTGGGTGTTTCCCGCTGTTCAATCTGAAATTCATCCAAGAGCTGCTGCATTGCAGTTTGTCCGGTTTTTTCCGATGGCGCTTCCAGTTCCAGTTCATAGTCGGTTTTGCCAAGATACGTGTTATCATCCAGGACGAGCAATACATCGCCATAAGTAAGTTCGCGCCGATGAGTGGTCAGGCTGCCATGATACAGAAGATCATCTGTATGGATCCCTTTATCAGCAAGCTGGTCTGCAGTTTTATTAGCGTTGGCAGGCTTTCCGTTCAGCCAGCTGTCCGCTTGCTGTCTTGTCAGCTCATTATGTGTTTCCAAAAGCCCCGTTGAATGCGGTTCTTTCAGGGTCAGTGTGAAGGAGCCGTCCTTTTCACGGATCCGGAGTGCACATCCATGTTCTTTTAAGGAAAAGTCTGGTGTCTCGAAATAATAGTTCGTCTGTGTGTGTGCTTCTTCCGGAAAGGGAAGACTAGCCAAAAGACGGTCAAACTCAGATTTGGTCAGCATGTTTTTATATTCAATTTCTATTTCCTGTGTCATCGTAAACCTCCATCCGTCCAAGCGAATCAAAAGCTCCGGGCACCGCTATTTCACTAATAGTGCATTTAAAAAGGAGGATAAAAAGGACCAAGAATTTCGAGGCGGCGCGAGCTCCCGAGTAGCGGAATGTATGCTTTTAATACATGAGTAACGGAAAAGCAAGCCAACGAAGAAATTCGAAGCGTCATTTTTACCGGACTTTTTGAACAACCTCTAATAGTCCCAGCAGCCCTCGGGAACATGTTACTATTGATTTATTATGGCGAATGTTACACAATTATGCAAAGAAAAGCCGTTTCATGTGTTATGATATGAAGAGAAAATGGATATTTAAAAGGTTGTTTCCTACATCAAAGAACCCTTAACAAAGAATGAGATGACAACAGGTGGTGTAATCATGAATTGGGAGGCAGTGCTTGCCCCATATGCACAAGCTGTAGAAGAATTGAAAATTAAGCTGAAAGGAATCAGGAAACAATTTGAATATGAATCCAAACACTCACCAATTGAATTCATAACCGGCCGTGTTAAGCCGATCCCCAGCATATTGGAAAAAGCTGAAGAAAGAAGCATCCCGCTGGATCGGGTTGAAAAACTGCCGGACATTGCGGGGGTTCGGGTTGTCTGCCCGTTCGTGGACGATATATACGCCATTGTCCGTATGATCCGCTCCCGTGAAGATTTGACAGTTGCCGAAGAGAAAGACTATGTATCACACAAGAAAGCCAGCGGTTACCGGTCGTATCATATGATTATTGAATACCCTGTCGAAACCATTCACGGGGTGAAAATGGTATTGGCAGAAATTCAGATACGGACACTTGCCATGAACTTCTGGGCAACCAATGAGCATTCCCTGAATTATAAATATAAAGGCAAAATTCCATCTGACGTTCAGTTACGGCTCCAGCGCGCCGCCGAGGCAGCATTTAAACTGGATGAAGAAATGTCAGCGATTAAAAATGAAGTACAGGAAGCAAAACGGATATTCCATCGAAAATAGGAGGGACGGATTGTGAAATTTGCAATCGTGTCAAAAGGCGACGAACGGTCGAATAAAATCCAGGCGACGATGAAGCAATATTTAACGGATTTTGATCTGGAATATGACGTAACGAACCCTGATTTGGTTATATCTGTCGGTGGTGACGGCACGTTTCTGGAGGCCTTTCATAAATATATTCACTGCCTGGAATCAACAGCATTTATCGGGGTACATACAGGGCACTTGGGTTTTTATGCGGACTGGGTGCCGAGTGAAGTAGAAAAACTAATTATTGAAATTGCCAAGACGCCTTTCCAGATTGTGGAGTATCCGCTTTTGGAAGTAACTATCCGCGGACAGTCGGGCGGAGAAGAAGATCGTTTTCTGGCATTGAATGAAGCCACGATTAAAACGGCCGAGGGATCGGTTGTCTTTGATGTGGAAATAAAAGGATCCCACTTTGAGACGTTTCGGGGTGACGGGTTATGCATGTCAACCCCATCCGGCAGTACCGCCTACAATAAAGCGCTAGGCGGAGGCATTATCCATCCATCCCTGGAAGCCATTCAGCTCACGGAGATGGCATCGATTAATAACCGGGTGTTCCGGACCATTGGCTCACCCCTCATTTTGCCAAAGCATCATACATGCATGCTGAAGCCGCTCGGCAATGAACGGACGTTCCTGATTGCGATTGATCATTTTAGTAAAAATTACGCCAAAGTGAAATCGATCCAGTGCCGTGTTGCGAAAGAACGTATCCGGTTTGCACGGTTCCGGCCGTTTCCGTTTTGGGATCGTGTACGGGATTCCTTTGTGGCAGATGATGACGAGTAGTACCAGAAGGCAGGTGCACTAGGTTGAATTGGACGATTACGAAACAGCATGAGGGAAAACTAATTCGGCATTATTTGCAGCAGGATTTACAATTTTCCAGAAAACTGATTAAGCACATTATCCATGGTGGCGGTGAAATCCTAGTTAATCAGACCAAACAGACACTGCGCTATAGACTCCGAGATGGGGACCTTCTGACGGTACAGTTCCCGGCTGAACAGAAGGGATCCCATATGGTACCGGAAAAAATGCCGCTGGATATCGTTTATGAAGATGACGCGGTCCTTGTTCTGCACAAACCGGCGGGCACTGTAACCATTCCGTCCCGCCTCCATTCAACCGGGACGATTGCTAACGGTGTACTTGCTCATTATGAAGAACAGGGGCTTCCTTATACCTTCCATGTTGTCACCCGGCTCGATCGGCAGACATCCGGACTGATGCTGATTGCCAAACATCGATGGAGTCATTCGATTTTATCGCAGGCACAAAAGGACGGAACCGTATCCCGCTCGTATTACGCTGTTATCGAAGGACACATGGAACAAAAAAAAGGAACCATCCAGGAGCCAATCGGGCGCAAGGATGGTTCCATTATTGAGCGAACGGTAACAACAGACGGCAAGGCGGCTATCACACACTATGAAGTGGTTCGAGAAGGAGACGGCCATACGCTTGTTGATGTAAGACTGGAAACAGGAAGGACACACCAGATACGCGTCCATTTTTCTCATCTCGGACACCCGCTCGCCGGGGATGATTTGTATGGAGGGGCGACTGCCTGTATCAATCGGCAGGCGCTGCATTGTCATCATTTGCAGTTTTTCCATCCGATATCGGGTGAACCGCTGCGTTTTTCTGTGGCCATGCCCCGTGATATCCGGCAGCTGCTTCAGTCGAATGAACGGAACTTTTCTTCTACATAGGGCTGTTTGGACGAGACAGACACCGTTTGTTCCTCCGGCAGCCGGAAAGCAGTTAATTGGTTCCCGAATACACAGCCGGTATCAATGTTGATGGTTTTGTTTACAGTGCGGGGCGCTTTCACCGGTGTATGCCCGTAAACAATCCACTGGGCCCCGTTGTACTGCTGTGCCCAGTCCCGTCTGACCGGCCGGCCCTGCTCGTCAAATTGACCGGTAATGTCCCCGTACAGAACAAATGTCTTCACTTTTTTATCATGACGACCGATATAATCTTCCTTTATACCGGCATGCGCCACAACCGCCTTGACATCCGGAAGCTCCAGATAAAGCGGTGCGCGATCATACAGCTCCATGAATTGCTGCCTGATTTGGGATTGCTCCTTATTAGGCAGTTTTTTGTATTCAGCCGCCGTCGTTTCCAGCCCGTGCTTCAGTTTCACATTATTGCCCAGAAAATAACGATACAGCTTGTTGCAGTGATTACCAGGGACATACAGAGCTTTCTGGTGGTCAACAACCATCGAATAAACCAGCCTGATGGTTTCGACCGATTGTGGTCCCCGGTCGGTAAGGTCCCCGATGAAAACTGGGATCCGCCCATCAGGATGTATGAAAATCTGTTTTTCCCGCAGGTACCCGAGTGTCTTGAACAGATCCACGAGTTCTTCCAGACAGCCATGTACGTCACCAATAATATCGTATTTCATCAATCATTCCACCTAGCTTCACCAAACATATATTCTTTCGTCCGTGAGTGTACATTCAGAACAATTCCGATTGCCAGCATATACGTCAGTGTCGAGCTACCGCCATAACTGAGAAAAGGCAGCGGCAGTCCAGTAATCGGCAGCAGCTGGATAGACATACCGATATTCTGGAAAATTTGATAGGCAAACATACCGACTATTCCTGTGACAAGGTAGCTTCCGTAACTGTCATTGCTTTGCACCGCAATATGGATCAGCCGATAAATCAGCAGGAAAAACAAAATCACGACAACACTCGAACCGATAAACCCGAATTGTTCAGCAACGGCGGTAAAAATCATATCGGTATGCCGTTCGGGAACTTCCACCTGCATATCACTGACACCTTTGCCAAACAGCTGCCCGGACCCGATGGCGAGCATGGCTTTAATCAGCTGATAGCTATCATCCGGGTTTTTATTTGGGTTGAGCCAGCCAGTAAATCGGCTGGCCACATGGTCAAATCCAGATTTATCCAAAAAGACGCTAACGGCATCAGGGAAAAAGTGCCATGCTGCAAACCCAAGCAACCCAACGCCCAGCACCATAAACATGATAGCAAACAGAATCCGCCACTGAATGCCGGAAATAAGTATCATTCCGGCAGTTATTGCCCCGAGCACGAGTAGACCGCCCAAGTCAGGCTGAACAGCGATAAGAAGCGTCGGTGGGGCAGACAATCCGACAATTTTGAAAAGGAGCAGCAAATCATTTTTCATCGTTTTGTCGATGTGCTTCCGGTTATGTCTGACAATAACATGGGCAAGGGTCAAGACAAGAATTACTTTCATAAATTCCCCGGGCTGGATTGTTCCAATAAGCGGAAATTTGAACCAGCTGACGGCACCATTGGCTTCATGGACGATTCCTGGAGGAAAACCGGCGAACAGCATGAGGAGCGACAACATGCCAAGACCATACAGAATCCAGGTAATCTGATGGAAGCGGTCATAGTCAATCAGCATGACAGCCGTAATGATTCCTCCGCCAGCGATATACCACATTCCTTGCCTTAGCCAAAAATGGGAGCCGTCATATTTTGGCGGTAACGTTGGTTCAATAATATATAATGTGAGTATACTGATAAGACCGAGTAGTATTAAAATGGATAATAATGTATAGTCCATATTGAGAGTTGATCTATTTTTCATAAGTTTTAACCTTACTTTCTGTTTAATCTCGTTTGCTTATAAAGGATGTTCAAAAAGTCCGGTAAAAAAGACGCATCGAATTTCTTCGTTGGCTTGCTTTTCCGTTCCTTGGAAAAGAAAAGCCCTAATGCTCGCGTGCGATGCTGATTCAGTGGAGTAATCCTTGTGCTCATGTATATAGTTGCATACACTCCGCTACTTAAAGCTTCGCCGCCTTGAAATTCTTGGTCCTTTTTATCCTCCTTTTTGTACACGCACTTATAAAACGTCATCTTCAGTTTACACGAAACCAATCGATAATTTAAGTGTTCTGGCGAAAAATGATTAACGTTTAGGTAAATTTAGAGACGTGCTATAATGGTTCCGTGTGAAAGGACGTGATCCGATGGAAGATAATGAGATGAATAACCACCACTGGGATGAACTGCATTCGTCCATTGCCAATGATGAAATGGAAGCATTTCGTGAGAAGTTCCTGGATATGCATCCATATGATCAGGCACTATTTTTCGAAGAGCAGCAAACCACTATCCGCCAGCGTGTCTACACCTATCTGTCGCCGGAAGAAATGGCGGATATGATGGAGCATATTGAGCTGGAAGACATTAAGCCATTCATGACCGAAATGGATCCGCGTTATGCGGCGATGGTCATTGGAGATATGGCAACAGATGATGCGGTTGACATTTTGAATGAGCTGGAAAAAGATGTCGTCGTCAGTTTTTTGACTATGATGGAAAAGAAAGATGCAGATGAAATTAAACAGCTTCTGCACTATGAGGAAAAAACGGCCGGCAGTATCATGACCACAGAATTTGTGGCCGTTTATCAGACGAAAACGGTTAAAGATACGATGCAATATTTAAAAGCCGAGGCACCGGAAGCAGAAACGATTTATTATTTATATGTCATCGATGAAGATAAGCATCTGGTCGGTGTTGTTTCACTAAGGGATTTAATTGTTGCGGACGGAGATATTCGCATTGCTGATTTAATGAATGAAAATGTATTCTCCGTATCCGTCGGCAAAGATCAGGAAGAAGTAGCCCAAATGATGCGTGATTATGACTTTCTGGCCTTGCCGGTTGTTGATTTTCAGCATCATTTGCTTGGTATTATTACATTTGATGACATATTGGACGTTATGGATGAGGAAGCAAGTGATGACTACTCCAAATTGGCCGGGGTAGCTGACACAGATCGCCCGCAAGATGGCTCTTTTGCTGCCGCCAAAAAACGGCTGCCTTGGCTGGTAATCCTGTCTTTTCTGGGTCTTTTGACGGCGAGCCTGATAAGCAGATTTGAAAAAACGCTCGATGAGGTCGCTGTGCTCGCTATTTTCATCCCGCTAATAGCCGGAATGGGTGGGAATACTGGGACACAGGCGCTCGCCGTTGCTGTGCGCGGACTGGCCACTGGCAATTTCAACAAGGAAGGTAAATTAAAACTCATTCTCCGTGAGGGTGTAACCGGCTTGATTACTGGAACCATCTGCGGCATCGTTATAACAGCTGTCGTCTACTTATGGCAGGGGGATTTTTTCCTCGGATTATTGGTCGGTTTATCCATTATGACGACACTGATTGTCGCTACATTGGCTGGGGCGCTGGTTCCCGTTTTCATGGATCGGCTCAACATTGACCCCGCTGTTGCATCAGGCCCGTTCATCACGACCATTAATGATATCATTTCTATTTTGATTTATTTCGGGCTGGCCACGGCGTTCATGCAATTTCTCGTATAGCATGACCCGAGTACATTCTGGGCTGATACACACATCGGGATGGGTGGTCATATAATGGGTTGACGAATGGAAAACAAAGGAGTGTATGAATATGGGAGAGAAGAACAATGCAAAAAGCCCATTGCTTTACATTCATCAGCCAACGGTCCGGACGCCGGAAGCACCGATGCAGAGCCGTTATATGACACCAAAGAAAAAGAAAAAAAAGCAAAAAAGCAAGGAAGATGGAAATGCGGTGAAGCGCCCGGTCGGCCGTGATTATTTTGTTGAAAAGAGTGCAGATAATCAACAGGATGCTGCAAGCGAGGCAGAGCCTGTGGAAACAGATGAGAAAGCAGTTGAGGATAAGAGTGAGGAAACAAACGGGGAACGAAAGCAATTTAAAGATATGACAATTCGTGAACGTATTGATTACTTTTTGAACACACCGGAACATGTTCCAGCCATGCGCTGTGTCATTTCAACAGACGAGCGCCGTTACCGCGGAATTATTGCAGATTTTCAGGACGAAACAGTCTACTTGCGAAGGGGAAAGCGAACAGCCCCAGCCAAAATCGCATTTGATTACATCCAGGATATTCGGATGATCGGGTTTTAACATTGTAAATCATCCATAGCTAAAGGTGCTTCGGTTTTTTCCGGAGCACCTTTATTATAACTGTAAACTTTGTTGTGAAGCAGCAATCCTCGCAGAAGGAGGGGATTTTCATCCATTGATTTGGTGAAAAGTCTCCCATTTTTTTCTTTGAATTAATCATCATTTGAAAAAAGGGGCACCTTTTCAGTGGCCTCGACTTTTGGCTTGAGAAGCCATCTCTCGGACTTTTCGTCCCGCTTTTAGGTGGCATTTGGTCTTGAGAAGCTTTCTCTCGGACTTTTCAGACCGCATTTGGGTGGCTTTTGGTCTTGAGAAGCCATCTCTCGGACATTTCGGCCCGCTTTTGGGTGGCTTTTGGTCTTGAGAAGCCATCTCTCGGACATTTCGGCGGCGGTTTTCCGTCACGGAGGCTGAAGCCGTGCCCGTGGTAAAGAAGACACCGCGAAAAAACGTGAGGTTGAGCAGGTGTCGCACTTGTACCCGGAGTGGTGAAAGCGAGTATTTTTCCGCAGCGTTGGACTAGCGCTCATCTTATATAGGATGAGAGGAGGTCATGTTAGAGTTGCGTCGCAGTTTATGAAAATTTATTAAGTAATGACGAAATATGTAACAGTCTTTCAGAAAGCAGTCTAATGTAAAAAGTATAAATGATCGACGACCTTATAAAAAAACGTCGGCACTCGCCATAAGGCAAGGCGAGTGCCGAGTCTTTCTAATGTGTTTATGCTTGATTAAAAGGCATTCACTGCTGGAAGGCAAGTTACATGGCAGAAGCAATTCAAATCAACTGTCATGCAGATTCCGGTTGCGCACAGTGGATTGGTATCCTGATCAACCGGATTCTCCGGATTGTCGTCCGTGTCGCCCGGATCGCGCAGCAGCTCCACAACTGCACAGCAATCATCATCTACTCGTTTGACCCGGAAGTAGAAGCTCGCGACCATGTCACCAATGTCATCAGGATTTGCACCGAATCCTTTAAATGGTGCACAGCTGTCTTTGCAGTACAGGATGACAGGTACGGTATCCAGACCGTTCCCCTGATCCGTTTCACCTAACAAATCGCTGATGGACTGTTCACAGCTAGTTGCACAGCAATTTTCAACGACGTCGTTCTGTGCCTCCACTATTTCCCTCAGGATATCACAAACGCAATTGCCGGTTTCAAAGTTTTTTCCACAACCCATGAATTATTACCCCTTTCTCTAAGGTTTATGACGTGATGTCCCTAATAGGGTATGTGCTGATGGGGATAAGGTGTGGGCACGCGTCTTTGTTCATAAATTTTATTTCATATTTTTTTGTCAGCACTCCTTTTGCATTGCTTAGGGACATATGTTTAAACGGAATAAACAAATAAGCATAAACTATACTTACTTGAAAGAAGCCGATTGATTGGGGGGTGGGTATATGCATGATCACTTGGTGAGGCTGCTGGATACGATGGAGCGTCAGTTAGCGGAGAATGAGGACTGGTTTCGGCAGCCGGAAGAAGATATGCGGGCTTTTGAAGGGGAAATGCAGGTTTGGAACGAGGAATTTCAGCAATGGATTATGAATATGGAAGAAATGATGGAGAATTTTCAGCATAAAATGGAGTAATGGTGGTTGATTTGGGGTATAGAAGAAGGAAAGGTTTGTGAAAAGGAGGCTGTCGAAAGAGAAGCAGGACCCTTTTTACATCGAGAAGCCATACAAAACAATACCGCCTGTAAAATACCGGGATGCTGGCCAATGTACAGATCGAGGTGCCCATGTTCTAGCAGCGGGTGCAGCAGCTTGTTTGCCGGAAGCAGAAACCATTTATGCAGACATTACGGGAAAAGGCCAGCATGATAATCGGATCGTTTGAACTCCTTGGGAAGGCCCTGTCCGTTTGCCGGCACCTCCCCAAAGGTCCAGAAAAAAGAAAAGCTTTCGCTGCATATCGTAATAATCCCGGAATGCTAGGTACCCTTGCCAACCGTATAGTAAGGCATCACGAATAATTTTTGCTGTTCCCCTTGCCATTCCGCATAAAAAATCTCTTCAACAGCATAAACATTTTGCTGCTTCAATTCATTGATGAGCCATTGTTCCGTCAGTTTTGCCTCCTTAAGGTTGTCCCAAACTATCTCCCCATCGCTTATAACAGTTGTCGCCAGTTTCACAGGGGAAGGTGGGATATTAATGTCAGACTTTGTTGGTGTCTGATAATCTGATTTTTTCAGAACAGATATCGTTCCGTCTGTTTCAAAAACGGCATATTCTACTTCCTCCAGAGAGAATACATCCTTCGACCGCAGTAAATGCTGCAGCTGGTTAAGATCCAGACGGTTCTTTTTTAGTGCGTCATACATGAGGTATCCTCTATGAATGATGATGGAGGGCTGTCCCTCAAGAGCGGCACGACTACCTTTATACTTTTGGGAAATCATTTCGGTGATGTATAACAATAATCCCCACAAGACCATGATAAAAGCCATTTCGGTAATGCCAGCTTTTTTTTCAAACAACGCATTACCAACGAGCTCCCCCAGAATGATGGCAGAGATGAAGTCGAATGGTGTCAGTGTATTAAGCTGTGATTTGCCAAGAAACTTCACGAGTACAAATAGCGCAAAAAATCCAAATATGGTATCAATGAACATAAAGAAATATTCACCCAATGGATTCTCCTCCTTTACATTCTCCGTTTAGCATAACCACTGAGGGAAAAGTGATACAGAGCTGGGAGAAAAGGAGAAAAATACCTTCTGACGTCGTAAAAAAAGATATCCCTTCGCTTAAGAGGGATATCTTTAATCAGACCAATCTTTTGGTCATCGTCACATGCGGAATGCCCGCATCCATAAATTCATCTGATACGACTTCATAGCCAAGCCGTTCATAAAAATCAATGGCGTGTGTCTGGGCATTTAATTTTGCCTGTTGATAACCTTTTTGTTTTATGATGCTTTCCATTGCCTGAATCATTTGGGAACCGCGGGATTTCCCACGCTGGTTTTGAAGGACGCAAATGCGTTCCAGCTTCCCGCAGCTGTCAATAAAGCGCACACGGGACGCGGCAATCGGTTCGGCATTTTCATAGCCGATCAAATGGAGAGCCTCTGGTTCGTATTCATCGATTTCCACTTCCGGCGGTACGTGCTGTTCCTCGACAAATACGATGGTGCGGACGCTGTAAGCATCGTCTTTCTCTTTGGGTGTGGTGGCTTGTCTTATTTTCATACATATTCCTTCCCAAATACAAAGGTTTCATAAACAGTCCAAATGCCGTTTTCCAGCTGGTAAACCAGATTGAAGCGGTCAATGGTGTCGTCAAGCTGGATATCTTTCATGCTGATGCTGCCATAAACATCGGAATACTCGTCATCGGACAGATTTTGTGCAATCGTAATATGTGGAACGAAGGAATAAGTCCGGTTATCCGGAAAATTTCCTGTATGCATTTTGTTGGACAAATCATACATTTCCTGTGTCGGTTCCACCTTTAAATAAATGGTGTTCGTAACCGGTGCGAATGTGCTCACCTTGTTAACATTGATGGTGAATGGCTCCGTTTCATTGGCGATATGTTTCAGATCAGTTATCAGATTTTCAATTTTTTCATCATCTGCTTCAAACTCTTCTTTCAGCGTCAGATGCGGCGGAATAAGTGCATAATGCGGGTCATAACGTTTCCTATAGGAGTTGATTTCATCTTGGATGGGCTTGGACGGGAAAGCTACAATACCATATTTCATTTTAAAACCTCCTTGTGTCATTTTTTGAATACTATAAGTAGTATAGCTACCATTATAACAAAAGATAGTTTCATGAAGAAAGTGAAACGGTTAGGACTTTTTAGAATTTAGTTAAAAAGGCTCAAGAAAGCACGCCCTAAATCTTTTTGCCAATACTTCCATGTATGGTTTCCGTTTTCCAGTTCGTGGTAAGTATACGGAAGCCCTTTTTCCCGGATGTGTTTGTGCAGCTCGCGGCTTGGACCAAGAAAATCAGCTTGTCCGCCATCGGTTGTATCGACCACTGTTTCCTCAGTTCCAATGGTATGGTAAATGGAAACCGGGTGCTGAAGATTAGCTCTTTTTACAGTCTCGAGAACCACTGAGTCAACCAGTGGTGACTGCATGATCACATTGCCGAATGTATTCGGATATTTTAGCGCCGTCATTAAAGCGAGCGATCCGGCCAGTGAGTCACCAACCAGTGCACGGGATTGTCCCATATAAAGAGTTGCCAGCCGTTCGTCCAAAAAAGGAACTGCTTCCTGCACGAGAAATTTCATGTAAGCTTGCTGCCGGCTGCCTTGTGGATGGTATTTGTCCCGACGGTCGTACTTGTCCTGATAATGAATCCCGACTAGAATCGTGTTCGTCATATCACCGTTTGCATGCATCCGGTCACTCAGCGTTGCCGCCCGGCCGAGCTGGTAATAGTCGTCGCCATCTTGCATGATGCAAAGATGATACTTGTAAAGGTCTGAATAAGTTTCCGGCAAGTAAATTTTTAGTGTCATGGTTTCATTCAGGTAACGGCTGTTCAATTGTTCGACCAGCATGGTGCCTTTTCGTCCGATGCTAACCACCTCATTTTCCGTAGTTTCTAATTTCACCATTGAAAAAATGATAAACATATGTACTATTGTATCATTTTTTATGTTGATTTTGGATTGTGTCGTTTTTGGAAAATAATTTATAGGATATTTTCTGTGCTGTCATCAAGGCTAAGGTGTGGGGTCTCCCCCACACTTTCTAAAAAAGGGTGCTGATAATATGGGAAAACGTCCAGGTATGATGAAATCGCTCATGGCAATAGGCGCAGCGGGCGCAGCCGCATACGGTATTCGAAAAGGTGTTCAGAATGGCACGTTTCAGCGTATGCCCCAGGCTGTTTCCAATATGATGAATAACGGTGGCGGGCAGATGCAAAATGCTGTCAAGCAGATGCAGCCGGCTGGTACAAACCAGCTTGCAAACCAGATGCAGAACATGGCTGGCACGCAAAACAAACAGGAACAAATGGGCTACCGAAGAAACTCACAGTAACGAAAATAAGATGGCTCCCATTTCGGGTGGGGCCATCTTATTTATATTAATGAAGTAAAAAGTAAATACTAGGAAGAAACCAGGCGTGTAGGTGAATTATAAATGTTGCTATTTATTGGAAAAGTAATTGTCCTGTATTTCGTGACGATTGGCGTTATCAGAATGATGGGCAAGACGGCTTTTGCTCAATTGACGGCACATGATCTGGCAGGGATCTTTTTCGTTATTTCATTGGCCGCTGGTCCGGTCGTCAAAAAAAGTTTCACGTATACGATAGTTGGGCTATTGGTTGTAGGTTTGGTCCACATTGGCTTTTCTAAACTGATGCTTGTCAATTGGCTGAATAGAATTTTCATTGGCAAACCAACGATTATTATCAAGCATGGAAAACTGATCAAGGCAAATTTGCAATGGTCAGCATTCTCATTGCCGGAAATGTTATCAGAAGTTCGGGAAAAAGGTTATCCTGACATTACCAAAATTGATTATGCGCTTATTGAACCAAATGGCGGAATTAGTGTTGTTCCGAAACAAGAGGCTGCCCCTGTCACCCCTGAACAACTGGATGCGGAACTGGATTATCAGGGAGTTCCGCTGGCAGTAGTCATCGAAGGGCGCATCCAGCATGAAAATCTTGCCCATATTAATCTTGACGAACCAACGCTGCGCAAAAAACTGACAAAAGAAGGGTACCCTGACTTGCAGGACATTTTTTATGCTGCGGTCCGGGATGATGACCATTCGCTTACAGTCGACACGGGGAAAGGGAGTCTTTTTTAAATTGCCCCGAAACGGCCTGTAAGCTTTTTTCTTTCTTCCTAACAAAAAAGTATAGAAAACATATTGACATAGGACGCTGAATTTTGTATAGTAATACTTGTCGATAATGAAACAAAACAATACACGATTCCGTAGCTCAGCTGGGAGAGCGCATGCTTGACAGGCATGAGGTCGTTGGTTCGAGCCCAATCGGAATCATACCAAAAAGGACTGCCCTCGAGATATAACTCGGGGCAGTCCTTTTTAATGGCATGGGGACAGGCTTACTGTCCCAGATTAGGTGTCCGGTGTATCGGTGGTGCTGGATTTTTGGGACGAGGAACCTGTCCCCGTGTCCCTGTCTTCTGACATGAGATCTCCGGCTGATTGTTTGAATTCCCGGAGTGTTTGGCCCGATGCTTTGCCGATTTCCGGCAGTTTTTTTGGTCCGAAAATGATTAGTGCAAGAATGACAATCAGAATCAGACCCGGAATGCCGATATTAGCTATACCCATATGGGTCACCTCTTTACTGGTTAACTTGCCTGTTAAGAACGGCATTTATGCGTGTTTTTTGGCACGTTTCCTTTCAACAAGCCCTCCGCCGTTCTTCAGGTACTCTTCCATGCCTTCTGCTGCGCGGTAGGCGAAAGCACCGATTGTTTCCGTTGGGTTGTAATTGCTGAAATGTGGGAAAGATGACGAGCCGACGACGAATAAATTCTCCATATCCCACATTTGCGAATACGTGTTAACGGCGGATATGTCCGGATCGTCTCCCATGATCACACCGCCACCATTATGGGAGTTTGTAAAGGAACTATTGAACTCCACGTCATCCGACAATTCATCGGACTCGACAATGTCAGCACCCATTTTTTCCATGATTTCGGTACACGTTTTGATGGAATACTGCCCCAATTTGCGATCCTGGTCGGTATACTGGTATGTTACACGAATGAGTGGGTTGCCCTGAAAATCTGTGTAATTTGGGTCAAGGTCCAGGTAATTTTGCTTCTTCGGCAATGCTGCTGCCTGAGCATCCACGAATAAATTCCGATTCGTGTAATATAGTGATTTTTCCTTGAATTCTTTCCCCCAGGTAGGGGTGCCTTCTGGGACACGATTGTACTCGATTGGTCGGTTGCCCATTACCCGGATATGTGGTTCAAACCCGTGCAGGAAGTCCAAGTCACTGTGATCCATGTTATCACCGCTAAAGTCGGAAAGTGTGGAAGCCAGTGCACCAGCTCCCGCAAAGTTGTTGAACTTTTTGTTATCAAAAAATCCGACGGCACCGAGGTAGGTTACATTGTTGAAGTGCCCGGTGAAATTTTTGCCGATGACGCCTTTGCCTGTTTTTGGATCATATGGCTCGCCAACGTCGGAAAGCAGCAGCAAGCGGGTATTTGTAAAAACAAACCCGGCTAGTACGACAATGTCCGCCGGCTGCTCATATTCCTGTCCTGTCTTGGTATCGACATAGCGCACACCGGTTGCCTTACTTCCATTATGAAGGACACGAGTTACATAGGACTGATTCCGGAGTTCATAATTGCCTGTTTTTCGGGCAGTCGCAAGCACCGTGATGATCGGGTCCGATTTAGCGCCGAAGTCACACCCGTACGTTTCACAAAAGGCACAGTACATGCACGCATTAATCGTTTCTCCATCCGGATTGGTGTACTGCTCGGTAACGTTGGCCGATGGAATTTGGTATGGATGATAGCCAAGTTCCTTTGCCGCTTTTTTAAACAGTTTGGTGGACGGGCTATCCTTCATGGGTGGATTCGGGTACGGGTTGGAGCGTTCAGGCCCCAGCGGATCTTCCTCCCCGGAGATGCCGGCCATTTTCTCATATTTGTCGTAGTACTTTTCCATTTCGTCATAGGTGACGCCCCAGTCCTGAATAGTCATGTCTTCTGGAATTTTGTCCTTACCGTAGCGTTCTACCGTTTTGGAATAGATTTCAAAATCGTATGGCAGCCACCGGAAATTGTGCCCATTCCAATGCACACCGGCGCCCCCCGTATTGGTTCCAAGATACGCATTTTCGTTGGACCGGATAGGCAGCGCGGTTTTATCCGGGCTGTTTCTCGAAGTAATGGTTTCCTTTGTCAGATCCTGCATCATCTCATACCTTAAAGAGTAACGCAGTTCGTCCTTGGTGCCTATGTAGTCTTCGTGTTTTTTGTCCTGCCCGCGTTCCAGACCGACAACTTTATAATCTTTCTTGGCCAGTTCCGCGGCTACAATACCGCCGGCCCAGCCTGAACCGACAACAACTGCATCAACCTTGTCCTTTTTTATTGCCATGGTAGTGCCTCCTTTGATTTAGCCGCCCTGATAGTCATTCAGGCTGATTGGATCCATTTTAACGAATTCCTCTTTTTCAATGACGTTCGCATAAGATGCCTGTGCGCCCGGGAATTCTTTCATTTTCCATCCTTCCATGTTTTTATTCCCACCGTACAGCGGGTCGGAATAAGCGCCTTCCAGCGTTGCCTGGCGGAGCAGGACGAAAAAGTTTTCGGCGGCGACACCGCTCAGTTTCACGTCACCCTTTTCAAATTCCTGTAAAATAGCAATCTGCTTATCTTCATCAAGCTTGTCAAACGTCTTGTTGTGACGGTTCCGGCTCATGCTGTTCATTTTGCGCAGCCCTGTAAGGAAAATTTCGCCTCTTGTCAGACGTGACTGATGGCGCTGCAAGTCGGTATCCGGCTGCCGCTTCAGAAAAGGCGGATTCGTTGGGTGTTCATCCGTATCTTTTCCTTCCATACTTTCGACCTGGTTGAACTGGATGAAAGGACCTTGTCTGTAATCTTTTCCATTCACACCCCAGCTTCCGGCCAATTGCTTGTCAATAAAGTAGGGAACACCAAGCCCAATGGCACCGGGACCATTATCGTCTTCAGGAAAAATCCGTTCCGTGGCGGCCTGGAGTACGTTAAAATCATCACGGCTGAAAAACATCCGCGCATCCTGCAGATCGGAACTTGTCTCTTTCTTATCCGTCTGTGTCTCTGGTTCTTGCTGGAATTGCGTCGTCAGCAGCCCGCCAAGCAGGGAACCCCCAACAACACCACCGGCAACCATTCCCGTATTCTTAATAAACCGGCGCCGGCTCACCCCGTCCTCATCAAGCTTCTTCTCATCATCTGAACGATTATCCGTCATCACAAAACCCTCCTTCACCACCATAAAATTCCCCAAATTTCCAGAAATATACGGGACATGGGGACGAGCTTACTGTTCCACTTTTTTCACCCTATTGGTGCTGGGAGAGAACGGGCGCGGAGCTGGGACAACGAGCCTGTCCCCGCATCCCTATAGGAAAAATTACACTTGCTGTTAGAGGTGGATTTATGGTATTATATATGTCTATCTTTTTTTAAAAAGGAGGTTTAAACCATGGCGACAAAAGCAAAAACAACACAGTATAAGAACCAAAAATTTGCTGTTCGTGAGTACACACGCTGTGAGCATTGTGGAAGGCCTCATTCGGTTTATCGCAAATTTAAGCTTTGCCGAATCTGTTTAAGAGACTTTGCCTATAAAGGCCAGGTCCCGGGTCTGAAAAAAGCAAGCTGGTAAATTGTCATAATTGCATTTCATAAAATTCATCATAAATTTTTAAGGAAGTTGTTATATGAAGTATAAGGCCGATGCCAAAGGAAAAATCCTTGGCTGAGAAGCTGTAACCTGACTAGGAAGGTTTACGGCTTTTTTGTGCGGTTGCACTTACGCTGTGATGGGGTTTTTTAATGCCCTGGTAAGGTCAACACGGGCGCGATGCATTTATTTTGGCCACTTTTGGACACGCTAATAACGGGTGATAAACGATGAAAGCAAGTGAATTAGAAACAAAACGGTTTGACAAGGCGCTAGATGAAATACTTGATTTGTACAATAATCTTGAGGAAGATGAGCCAATCATTCAGTTTGAAGCAGATGTTCTAGAAAATATTGAACGTGCAAAAATAAAATACGGCAGTAACATGGTCAATGAAAAAATCAATACCGTGGTACACGAGATGCTTTCCTGGCTTGACCTGGACGATGTCAGCACCAAAGAAAGCACGGAGGAAGATGCAGAGACAAGTGAGGGGGAAGAGGGTGATGCGGATTGATCACCTTCCCCAAAAACCATCATGGCTGGCAAAGTCTCCCGCCTATAGTTCCCGCCTGTTATAAACCGCTTGAAATAATCACGAATTTTCCACCAATTCCCCCTAATTTTGAACAAACCTTTCAAATCCCCAGCATTTCAGAGTAATTCTTCCCATATACATGCATTAGTACCGAGAGGGAAGTTTTACCCATCATAAGCCTATCAATCAATAATTATCGAGTTTTCCCAATAATACCATCTTTGGTACCATTATCTTTAAATCAATTTAAGAGGGGGACATTTTAGTGACCAAAACACAGGTAAAAACATGGGGTGTCATGCTGCTTTTACTTGGGCTCATCAGTATGCTGGCAGCCTGTGGAGGAGGAGAAGAAACCGGGGCAGATGCGGAAGGAGACGGGGAATTAAAAGATACGTACACTGTCGCCAGTGACACATCGTTTGTACCATTTGAGTTCAAAGAAGACGGTGAATATGTCGGGTTTGATATCGACTTGATCAATGCGGTCGCTGATGAGGCGGGTTTTGAGATTGAGTTGGAAACGACGAACTTTGATGGGATCATCCCTGGACTGCAGACCGGGTCCTTCGATATGGCTGTAGCAGGAATTGGCATTACCGAAGAACGGAAAAAGAAAATTGACTACAGTGATCCGTATTTTGAATCAGGACTCGCGATTGGCGTGCCAAAAAACAATGATTCTATCAAAGGCATTGAAGATCTTGAAGGCAAGACGGTTGCAACCCGGCTTGGTTCAACAAGTGCCGCGTATATGAAAGAAAATATTGACAATGTCGATCCGAATCAATATGAACAGCTCGACCAGGCTTATCTGGCCGTTGAAAATGGCAGTGCCGACGCCATTCTGTATGATGCTCCGAATGTGAACTATTACATCAATACGACCGGTGACAAGCTGAAAGTTGTAGGTGATTTGTACAAAGCGGAGGATTACGCCATTGCTATCTCTCAAGGGCAGGAGGAGCTGGTTAAGGCTGTTAACAACGCGTTGGACACTATAAAAGAAAATGGAACATACGACGAGATTTATGAAAAGTGGTTCGGCAAAAAGCCGGAGTAATGAAAGGACACGCGTATCCACAAAACTAAGATTAACTAAGGCTTATTGCCATTCGTGTTCATCCCGCTTTAACGGGAACTAACAGTCAGCGGGGGTGTAAGCCTTAGTTTTTTATTTGCGAGGTGAAAGGATGATTGGAAGATTTGACTGGGCAGGGATCATCGACTTTCTGCCACAATTATTTACCGGTTTATACTATACGCTGCTGATATCCATTGTGGGACTCATTATCGGTTTCATTCTGGGCGGCATTTTTGGGCTTGGCCGAATAGCTAAATCCAAAATCATCAATGTCATTTCAACCGTATACATTGAAATTGTCCGAGGTACACCAGTGCTTGTACAAGCTATTTGGATCTATTATGCACTTCCGCTCATCATCGGGTTTGAAATTGAATCGGTTACCGCCGGTATTATCGTTATAGCACTGAACTCAGGAGCCTATATTGCAGAAATTGTGCGTGGGGCCGTTCAGTCGATTGATTCCGGGCAAATGGAAGCAGGCCGTTCGCTTGGACTGAATCGTAACCAAACCATGCGTCATATCATCTGGCCTCAGGCATTCAAACGGATGATACCGCCGCTTGGTAATCAGTTCATTATTAGTATTAAGGATACATCATTGCTGTCTGTCATTCTCGTCCCAGAGCTGATTTTTCAGGGACGCCTGATAGCCGCGAACCATTTTAATGCTGTCGAAATCTACACAACTGTTGCCGTATTCTATTTAGCTATTACACTGACATTATCTTTCGTATTGCAAGTCATGGAAAGGAGGCTGGATATCTGATGATTACGGTAAAAAATCTGCACAAGCAATTCGGTGATACAGAAGTTTTGAAAGGGATCGACTGCGAGATTCAGCCATCTGAAGTCGTCTGTGTCATTGGACCGAGCGGATCGGGAAAAAGTACATTCCTCCGCTGCCTGAACATGCTGGAACCTGTCACAAAAGGCGAAGTGATTGTAGATGGTTTACAACTTAACGACCCGAAAACGGACATCAACATGGTCCGTGCAGAAGTTGGCATGGTGTTTCAGCAATTTAATCTGTTTCCACATAAAAAAGTGATTGAAAACCTCATGCTTGCCCCCCAAAAAGTACGAAAAATCTCTGATAAAGAAGCCAGGGAGCGCTGCGTCAAGTTGCTGGGGAAAGTCGGGCTTGCTGATAAAGCTGACCAATATCCCCAGCAATTGTCAGGTGGGCAGCAGCAGCGTGTGGCGATTGCCCGTGCACTTGCCATGGAACCGAAAATGATGCTGTTTGATGAACCAACCTCCGCACTGGATCCTGAATTGGTTGGTGAAGTGCTGGAAGTCATGAAACAGCTGGCGAATGAAGGGATGACCATGTTTGTTGTGACCCATGAAATGGGATTTGCCCGTGAAGTAGGGGACAGGGTCCTGTTTATGGACGAAGGGGTCATTGTGGAGGAAGGAAAACCGGATCAGTTGTTTTCCAATCCGCAATCAGAGCGGACAGCAGCATTCTTAAATAAAATACTCTAACCTGCAAAACTTTTTTCAAAAATCTGGACTGCATTGGCTTGTTCCTGCGCGAATGCGGTCGTGGCGCACGTTTGAGCGGTGAAATCTCAATGGAAGAAAAAAGCGAATTTCTATTAAATGGGATTATATCCACTTATTTGGGAGCTATTTTAATCTGAGCCAGAATTTATAAACGAGAACAGAATTAACCATGATTAACCATACTAAATGGCATTTAAAACATTTTGACGAGTGACACTATTCTTTTTATCCTGAGTAGGAATGATTTTTCAAAAACTCAGGAGGTGGAATCATCTTAAACAGCGGTAATGGTGTCATGACTAAAACGAAAGCAAGCGAACAAGATGTCAGTTTTCGTAAGCCGACGAAAGATGATGGAGCAGAAGTTTGGGAGCTGATAAAGGAGACTGGCGTTCTCGATTTGAACTCATCCTACAGCTATCTTATGTGGTGCGAAATATTTTCGGAGACATCTGTCGTGGTGGAAAGGGAAGAAGCAATTGTTGGATTCATCTCAGGATTTATCCATCCTGATCAGCCTGATACGCTTTTTATC
The DNA here is from genome assembly GCF_042685205.1 of Lentibacillus juripiscarius. Classification (NCBI taxonomy): domain Bacteria; kingdom Bacillati; phylum Bacillota; class Bacilli; order Caryophanales; family Bacillaceae; genus Lentibacillus; species Lentibacillus juripiscarius. Next base: position 199,957 of record NZ_JBHUNA010000003.1, on the reverse strand, counting down.
TGGCAGGTGGCTGTCAGTGAATCAGAACGCGGCAATGGGCTGGCAACGAGAATGCTGTACCATTTGCTGAAGCGTGAAGGCTGTGAAGATGTCGATTCTGTGGAAGCAACGGTTTCTCCGTCAAATACGGCATCACAAAATCTGTTTATCGGACTTGCGAAGAAAATGCTGACAAAGTGTGTTATTCATGACTATTTTACATCAGGTGACTTTCCCCGAGAAGGTCATGAAGATGAGCTATTGTTTAAGATTGGACCAATTCAAAAAGAAAAAATCTTAGTGGAAGGGTGACATTTTGACGACAACAGTACTAAATGATCACGAAAAAATGAAAACCTTTGAAGAACTGGAATCAGCCGTAAGAAGTTATAGCCGGGGCTGGCCGGCCGTATTCGAAAGGGCTAAAGGATATAAGATCTGGGATACCGAGGGAAATGAATATATTGATTTCTTTGCAGGTGCCGGTGCCCTGAACTACGGCCACAATGATGAAACCATGCAGGAAAAAATGATTGAATATATCCGGCATGATGGCATCATACACAGTCTTGATATGGGGACAACGACACGGGGAGCGTTTCTTGAAAGCTTCAGGGATGTCATCCTTACGCCGCGCAATCTTGATTATAAAGTGATGTTTCCTGGACCAACCGGAACGAATTCGGTGGAAAGTGCCTTGAAAATCGCCCGGAAAGTGACCGGGCGTGATACCGTCATCAGTTTTACCAACGCATTTCATGGTATGACCATTGGCTCCCTTTCTGTGACAGGGAATTCCTTTAAACGGCACGGTGCAGGTGTTCCGCTTCATCATTCGGTTTCCATGCCATTTGATGATTATATGGAGGGGCACGATACTATTGCTTATCTGGAAAGGTTTCTCGAGGACAGCGGAAGCGGTGTAGCACTGCCGGCGGCTATCATTCTGGAAACAGTTCAGGGTGAGGGCGGCATCAATGCGGCAGGAATGGATTGGTTGAAAAAAGTAGCTAATCTCTGCAAGCGCTGGGATATTCTGCTAATCGTCGATGACGTCCAGGCAGGCTGCGGCAGAACTGGTACATTCTTCAGCTTTGAACCAGCAGAAATTGAACCGGATATTGTCTGCCTTTCCAAATCCATCGGTGGTATTGGTTTACCAATGGCCATTACATTGATCAAACCGGAATATGACCAATGGGGGCCTGGCGAGCATAACGGGACATTCCGCGGAAATAACCTCGCTTTCCTTGCAGCACAAGAGGCATTGACCCATTGGGAAACCGATGAATTCAGTGAAGAAATCCAGGAAAAGGGCAAGTTCCTGCGCGATACAATTAATCGCCTGATAAAAACATACCCAGGCCTTGATGCTCAAGCCCGCGGCAGAGGTCTGATGCAAGGGATAGCAATGGGCAAACCCGAACTGGCTGATGAGATTTGCGCGGAGGCGTTCCAACGAGGGCTGATTGTGGAAACATCCGGTCCAAAAGATGAGGTTGTCAAATTTCTCCCACCGCTAAATATAGATAAAGAAGGACTCGAGAAGGGGCTTAATATACTGGAAGACAGCATAAAAACCGTTCTTGGCCAATAGATTGGTAATAAAACGCGAGAGCAGAGGTGTTGGAAAATGATTGTAAAATCACTTGAAGATCTAGTCGGAACAGAAGACGAAACTTCCGGGGAAACCTGGTCGAGCCGGCGATTCATCCTTAAAAAAGACGGCGTTGGCTTCAGCATGAATGACACGATTATTAAGGCAGGAACGGAAAATTATTTCTGGTATAAAAACCATATTGAAGCAGTTTATTGCATTGAAGGCGAAGGCACGATCGAAAAAGTCGAAACCGGCGATGTGTATGACATTAAACCGGGCACGATGTATCTTTTGGATGAACATGATAAACATGTCCTTCGTGCAAAATCGCAAATGCGTATGGTATGTGTTTTCAATCCGCCCCTTGTCGGAACCGAAACACATAATGAAGAAGGCTATTACCCGCTGTTGACAGAATAGAAGCAGCGCCCCCCGAATGATGACTTAGTCGTCATTCGGGTTTTTTGTGAGTTAAACAGCGGCAATGTCAAACTGCCCTGGCTCCATACCCGCGGCCAGTCCGATTTGCTTGCCGCAAGCGAATATGTCAAGATGAAATTAGAAATGCGTGTTCAAAAAGGAGGACTTGTTGAACAACCTCCAGAAATAAACTCCAGATAGGGGGACGAGAAAATGAAAGGCGTTATTGTAAAAGAACCAGGCGGACCGGACCAGTTGAAAATGACCGAACTGCCCAAACCGGAAGCAGGAAAGGACGATTTGCTGATCAAGGTGAACATGGCCGCCGTTAATCGTACAGATATCGTCAGCCGCGAAGGAAAGGCAGGCTATGCATCCAATCCCATTCTGGGGGTCGAGGTAGCTGGCACAGTTGTTGAAGCAAACGGCGCTCATTCTTTTCAAGTAGGTGATCGTGTGATGGGGCTTGTGAATGGAGGCGGTTATGCCGAATACGCCGTCATGCCCGCAAGCCGTGCGATGAAAATCCCTGAATCCCTGTCATTTTCGGAAGGAGCAGCCATCCCGGAAGTGTTCCTGACTGCCTATCAGACATTATTTTGGATTGGCAACCTAAAGGAAGACGATACTGTCCTGATTCATGCCGGTGCCAGTGGTGTAGGAACTGCTGCTATCCAGCTGGCCAAACAAACAACCGGAGCAAAAGTAATTGCTACCGCGGGAACAGAACGAAAGCTTCGATTTTGCGCTGAGCTTGGAGCTGACGTTACCATTAATTATAAAGAACAGCCGTTTGACAAAGCGGTACTGGAAGCAACGGACAACCAAGGAGCTGATCTGATTCTTGATTTCATCGGTGCTTCTTATTGGGACAAGAACCTTACAAGCATCAATACGGATGGCCGCTGGGTCCTGATTGGTATATTGGGTGGGAGCGAACTGGAATCCATTGACTTAATGACAATCATGTCCAAGCGCATCCAGCTGACAGGAACCCTGCTCACACCAAGGAGCGACGCTTATAAGGCTGAATTGAGCAAGGAATTTATCGAAAAAGTGACACCTTATTTCGAACAGGGCAGCGTACGCCCGGTACTGGACAGTACATTTCCGGCTGAACAAGCGGATGAAGCCCATATCCACATGGAAGAAAACCGGAACATCGGAAAAATTATTTTGAACATGGATTCAGATGACAGTTAAATCGGAAGAAAAAAATCGTGCCACCTTAAAATTTGGGGTGGCGCAGTTTTTTATTTGAATCACGAACAAACGTTTGACATCCTGTTCGGTTGTGGTATAATGCAAACAAACGTTCCGCTGGAGGGCTGGCTGTCATGGATAAATTGCTTTTTAAGGCATTGCAGACAAGAAAGAAACTTGAAATGATTTACCTTAAGGCCGATAATAGAACAAGCTACCGTGTTATTCGTGTGCTTGGCATTCATGAAGATCGGGTGAGGGCATACTGTTTCACACGGCAGGAGGTAAGAACGTTCAAAAAAGACAACATATTATCAATCGGACCAGTCCGGACAGGAAGAATGGGGGCATAAGGAATGCTTGCAAATAACCAGACAGCAGTAAATTGGACCAAGGAAATGCAGCAGGAACACGTTGAAAAACTAAAAGAAACTTTGTATGAATACGAGGAAAGAACAAAGTCATCGCAAAAATAATGGATGTGTGCCTGGACTGGCTGCCCAAATGGCTCTTCCAGGCCGATACATAGAAACACTTACGGTAAGACAGACTATCCGTGTGGAGGTGTTTCTAATGGGCAAAAGAAGAAAAAATGATACTGGCATTAGTGATGAACAAGCAGTTAGAAAAGACTTGTCCAGAGAATTTGATCATGAATTTGCAAACGAACCACTAACTGAAAACGAACGGCAAAACAATAAAAAAACGAAAAAACGGCAATAACAGCCATAAAGGGCTGGGACATAACGAAAATCTTCAGCATGAAAGCCGAATGATGACTGGAGTATTTTCCTATGATGTTGGGGTGAGTTTTAACCACCGCTGCAGAAAAATACTTCGCTTTCCGGGGGCGGCTGATGAGCCTCCTCGTGCTGGCGCACTGCGGGGTCTCATCTAGGCCTCTGCTCCCCCAGGAGTCTCCGTATTTTTCCTTCGCTAGTTTAGGTGGTGGAGTGGAAACCCATTATTTTAAAAAAGAAAAACCCGATATAGTTTGATCATCTACGGGAAAAATGTTGAATCATCGTTCGGATATTTCGTTGCTTAAATACTTTTGTCCCAGCCTCCTGAAAATATCATAAGGGTGATCACTTGATGAATGTCCGAATGGAAATAACGTATCAGACACCCAAAGGGACGGAAACAGCTTTTACCTCTGACGAAATGCGTGCTCCAAAAGCGTTATTAATAGCCGAGGATTTGCAAAAAACAGGCCGGGTCAGCGATATCCAATTTGTGGACAATCATGATAACAGCTGGAACATGAAAGAATTGTCCAGACAAATGGAGGAAATCCAGACAGAGCCACATAATATCACCGTCTACTTTGACGGCGGGTATGATCTGAAAACACGGACTTCCGGGTTGGGGTGTGCTATTTATTATGAACAGAATGAAAAAGCCTACCGTCTCCGGAAAAATGCACGTGTGGAGGAACTTGAATCCAATAATGAGGCCGAGTACGCTGCCTGTCATCTGGCATTGCAAGAGCTGGAGTATTTAGATGTCCATCATTTGCCGGTTACCATTACAGGTGATTCCCTCGTCGTCATCATGCAGTTGAAAGGGGAATGGCCATGCTATGAGCCTCAATTATCAAGGTGGGCTGATCGGATTGATAACCTGATTAGCCGTATGGGTATCGACCCGGAATTCAATCTCGTGTCCCGGAAAAAGAATAAAGAAGCAGATCACCTGGCTTCCCAGGCGCTGCAAGACATTGAGATTACAAGCACAACGGAACAATCCAACTAAAAGCCGGGGATACGGATATGAATGCACACCGCATTCCCGGCTGTCTCATATAAAGTCGTCTTGTGAATCAACAAAAGCGATCCGGTTATGCATGACGCGGCGAGCTTCTAACCACGCCGCTTTGGCTGTGCCATACAATATCCATGGAGAGGGAAGGTCAAATGGATGATTGGATGGCAGCGAGTCTGCTTCCTCTTTGGTTAAGTCCATCCAAATGTAGGTATCCCCATCAGTCTGCCGCGAGAATTCCCGGTAATCGTCTTCCACTGTTTCCCATAAACCATTTTGTTCTGTGATATCACTCCATGGATAAATGGCGTGCAAATAATGATGCTTTTTTTGGTCCGGCTTTGTGATCAGAAAACGGTTTTTTGCCTCATTTTCATAAAATGACCACTCTTTCAGATCCTGTTCCTGAAACAACGCCTCCGAAGCCGGAAAAGGGTAATAGCATTCATACGGAAATATCGCCCCCGGCTGTACATAATGCTTATGGACGAACTCCTTTTTGCGGCTCAGTTCTGTCACTCGTTTCCATGGGCGGGCCCCCGATTGGAGCATGGATGCATCCTTCGTAACAGCTGTATGCAGTGCCGTGTAAGGAGTCAGTCCGATTTTTTTCAGGATGCGTCGGGCCGGCAAATTGTGTTCCTCCGTGTTCGCACCTACCCACTCGATACCGTTTAGCTGAAAAGCTTCATGCATGATATATTCCAGCAATGCCGTCGAAAATCCATTACCATTGTAACGACGGTCACTTCTTAAGCGTCCAAGCATCGCATAACGCTCTTTATAAATGGAAAAACCGGCCATACTCACCATGCGGCCATTGTAAAATAAACCATACAGCCGGTTGTCTCCCGTCACAAGCCTGTCAAATACTCGTTTAACGTAATCCTCTTCCAAGCCAGTGTGCATCGCTTCCAAGAGAGGGTAGTCATATTTGTCAAGAATGCGAATGGTTTCTGTCATGTATATCGGACCCTTCCTTAAAAATTGTGCTTTTCAAGTTTTCTTAGTGTCTTCGTCTTCATTATAATGTTGCAATCTTACGAAGGGCAATCAAATGCACAGGTGTGGTACGCGAAAGTGCCCGTTATCGTTTGGTATCAACCTGTTTGAGCCAGAAATCAACCGGTATGCGGGAATATCAACCGATTGCTGGTAGAAATCAACCGTTGACTGGGAACAATCGACCGGAATGTGCCAGAATCAACCGTCGTCGGGCAAGTATCAACCGGAAAGAGCCGAATATCAACCGGAATGCGGGGAATATCAACCGATTGCTGGTAGAAATCAACCGTTGACCGGGAACAATCGACCGGAATGTGCCAGAATCAACCGTCGTCGGGCAAGTATCAACCGGAAAGAGCCGAATATCAACCGGAATGCACCGTATATCAACCAGATGCCGCCAAATATCAACCGGTAATAGCCAAATATCAACCGGTGCTTCAGATATCAACCGGTAAACGCCAAGTATCGACCGGAATGCAGCGAATATCAACCAGACACCAGCAACTATCAACCGGTCGAAGCCAAATATCAACCCGCCACCAAAAACATTATCCCGTTGCCCCCCTGACTCATCTGCCCGAACCTGAATAGCTTCAACCGATAGAGCACACTTTTTTGCAACTATATGCGATTATAGATATAAACCTAGCTACCTGTATAATCGATCGCTTCCAAATGAAAAGTGTTACACCACAGAAAATTTATGTAAAAATACCCGCTCTCAGCATGCACCAGTGAATCCCCCAACCGCTGGCACGCCTGGTATCCAGCGGTTGGCCACACAAGAATCAGGACGGATGCATAATAGATCGAACGACTTTTTATCTATTAATTTAGTCCACGCTAGCACGCAAAATATATTATAATAGAAATAGAAGGTAGTAACGGAAACTGGAAAGGAGAATTTTCCTATGAAACTATTTCATACGGCGGACTGGCATTTGGGTAAGCTCGTGCAGGGTGTGTACATGACAGAGGATCAGCGATATGTGCTGGAGCAGTTCATACGCGCTGTGGAAGAAGAGAAGCCGGATGCGGTAATCATTGCCGGGGATCTGTATGACCGGGCAGTGCCGCCGACGGAAGCGGTGCATTTGCTTGATGAGGTGCTGGACAGGATTGTGCTTGGTCTGAATACGCCTGTTCTGGCGGTGGCGGGGAACCATGACAGTCCGGGCCGCCTGAATTTTGGCAGCAGTATTATGAAGGAGAACGGCTTTCATATTGTTGGTAATTTACGCAAAGAGATGGAGCCTGTCGTACTTCACGACGAACACGGGCCGGTTCAGTTTCATCTTGTCCCGTACTGTGATCCGAGTGTCGTCCGCAATGAACTGGAAGATGAGACGATTCGGACGCACAATGATGCTGCGGAAAAAATTGCAGAAACCATTCACCAACAAATGGACCCGGACAGCCGTCATGTTTATGTCGGTCATGCGTTTGTTACGCCATTTGGCGAGGAAAAAGAGAATACGAGTGATTCGGAACGGCCGCTTTCAATTGGAGGAGCGGAGTACGTCGATGCCCAGCATTTTTCCCGGTTTCATTATACAGCACTCGGGCATTTGCACCGGGCGCATTATGTCAGCAATGAAACAGTTCGCTACTCCGGTTCGATTATGAAGTACTCCATATCAGAGGAAAATCATCACAAAGGCTTTCACATCGTGGAACTGGATGCCGATGGTAACGTGTCCATTGAGAAGCGTGGGCTGACACCGGCGCGAGATATCCGAACGGTTGAAGCGACAATGGAGGAATTGCTGATGCATCCGGTAAGCGAGGATTATGTGTTTGTCCGGCTCCTGGACGAGACCCCTGTGTTATCACCAATGGAGCGGATCCGCTCGGTTTATCCGAACGCCATGCATGTGGAACGGAAACATTTTGCCCCGTCCGCACGTGCCGATAGCACCGGATCCAACCAACGGACAGACCGCAGCAGCATGAGTGACCTCGACCTTTTTAAAGCGTTCTACAAAGAAGTGAAGGGAACCGATGCTACAGCAGAAACCGAGGCGATTTTCAAGGACGTGCTTGAAAATCTATTAAAAGGTAAGCCAGAGACACCCGCGGCCAGTAAGGAAAAGACATCCATAACCAACTGACTGTTTGCAGAAAGGGGAGAGTACCAATTGAAACCACGGAAACTGACAATGACTGCATTCGGGCCTTACAAACGGACGGAAACGATCGACTTTGCCGAGCTTGATACAAATAATCTGTTCGTCATTGCTGGCAATACAGGCGCGGGTAAAACGACTATTTTTGACGGGATATGTTTTGCCTTGTACGGGAGTGCCAGTGGGTCTGACCGGGAAGACCATCGGATGCTGCGCAGTGATTTTGCTGATGATGATACCCATACTTCCGTCGAATTGGAGTTTGAGCTGAAAGGGCGGACGTACCGAATTCTTCGCCAATTAGGCCATGTCAAACAAGGAAACAAAACGAAAACCGGCGAGCGGTACGAGTTTTACGAAAAAGTGGGCGGCAAAGAAATCCCATGTGTCGATCGGCAAATGGTTTCAGAGATTAATAAAAAGCTTGAAGCCATTCTTGGCCTCACGCAGGATCAGTTCAAGCAAATTGTCATGCTTCCCCAAGGAGAGTTCCGGAAACTATTAACCTCGGAAACGGAAAATAAAGAAGCAATTTTGCGGCGAATTTTTAAAACCGAGCCGTACAAGCATTTGAATGAACTGCTGAAACAGAAGAAAGACAACGTCCAGCAGCAGTTTATGCAGGAAAAACAAATGCACGATCATTACATTCAGGCAATCTCCAAGACACTTCCGGAGCGTGAAGAATCCCAGCTGTTCAAGGTTCTCTCCGAGGAGTACAATAATACGAACCAGGTAATAGCCGGACTTGATGAGGAGATTCAATTTTATGTCGATCAAATTGTGGTCGATCAGAAAAAATATGAAGAGGCCTATGCCGCGCATGGCAAAAAACAGACAGAGTACCATCAGGCCAAGGTGCTGAACGACCGTTTCCAGGAATTGGAGCAGAAAGAAAAACAGCTGCACGAACTGCAGGAACAAATCCCGGCGTATACGGAGAAAAAACGCCAACTGGAGGCAGCTGAGCGCGCAGCAGGCATCGAAGTCTATGAAAAGCAAGCTGCTGAATGGCGCCAGGAAGAACAGGATAAAGTCCGTGCCTATCATAATGCAGAAGCAGCAAGTAAAAAGAAGGAAACAAGTCTTGAGCATGCTCAGTCTGTCTATCAGCAGGAAGAACAAAACCAGCAAAAGCGGGAAGACACTAGCAGAAAACTTGACCGGCTGCGCGAATATCTCCCGACCGTGAAAGATATCGCAGAACGTGAGCGGCAACTGGAAAAACTAAAAAAGCAGACCACACAAGTGGCCGCCGATCTGGAAAAAAAGAAAAACACGTGGAAAGAAAAAAATAGTGAGGCAGATTCCCTGCAAAAACAGATTAATGATATGGATGAGGCCGTCAGCCAATTGTTCGAGAAGAAGGAAAAGCTGAACGGCATGCGTGAGCAGGTAAAGGTCCTGATGAAATATCTCGACCTCAAAGAAAAGCAGAGCCGCCTCAGCCAGGAGCTCCAGACAAAGGAACAGGCTTTTTACGACATGAAACGCACCTATGATGAAGCCGAACAGAGCTGGATGCAAAATCAGGCTGGTGTTTTGGCAACTCACTTGCATAATGGTGAGCCATGCCCGGTGTGCGGCAGTCAAGAACACCCGGCCAAAGCAGATCATAAAAGCAGTGAGGTAACGAAAGACCGTCTGGAGGCGCTGAAAAAAGAACTGGACGAAAAAGACCGGCATTATCGGGAAGCGGCAACGAATCAAAAATCCAATACATCCCAACTGGAGGAAGTGCAGGAAGAACTGAGGCAACACCAGATTCAAGCTGCGGATGCTGCATCCTTGAAGGAAGATTTATCCAAAAGAGGAAAACAGCTGAGTGATGAAGTGGAAGCACTGAAACAGCAACGGGAAAAACTGACCAAAGCGAAAGAAGCCCATGCGAAAGCAACCGAAGAAGGAAAACAACTGGAAGCGGATAAGGAAAAATTGGAAAAAGCCTATCATGAACAAAATGCAGCCTATGAAAAAGCAAAAGCTGTCTACGATGAACGGCTGCGCAATATCCCGGAAGAAATGCGCGTTCTAACTGAATTAGAGCGGCAAATCAAAGAAACGTCTGACTATAAAGAGAAGCTCGAAAAGGCCTGGGAAAACGCACAGCAAAAGTACCAACAGGCAAAAGACGAACAGACGAAGGCAACTGCCAACCTTGCTAACAGCAAAAAACAATTGGAAGATACACAGCAGAAACGGGAAAATGCAGAGACGTCGTTTAAGGAAGCGCTCGACCAGGCTCAATTTACGTCCGAGAAAACCTATCAGGAAGCCAAAATGGCCCCATCCGAACGGGAAAAACAGAAAGAACACATTCAGCAATTTAATGAAAAACGTGCAGCACTCGAACAAGCCGTCGCTGACCTAAAGAAACAGCTGAAAGACAGCACCAAAGCTGATTTAATCACTATAGAAACGGAGCTTAAGCAGCTGCAGGAAGCTTATGAAGCGGCACTAAAACAATTAAACTTGTCGAAAAACTACTATGAGGAAGCAACCGATTTGCGCATGAATATTCTGGAGGCGAGCGAGAAATTTGCTGCCAAGGAAAAAGAATTGGCGGCAATTGCTGATTTGCATAACGTACTTCGGGGACAGAACAACTCAAAAATTTCATTTGAACGTTATTTGCAGATTGAATATCTCGAGCGGATTATCGAAGCAGCCAACGGACGACTGAAAGAGTTGTCCAATGGTCAGTTTTACCTCATGCGCAGCGACCGACAGGAATCCCACGGCAAACAAAGCGGGCTGGCACTTGATGTCCATGACGCCTATACCGGCCAGACAAGGGATGTCAAAACACTGTCAGGCGGGGAGAAATTCAACGCGTCTCTTTGTCTTGCATTAGGCATGTCCGATGTCATCCAGAGCTTCCAGGGAAATATCGCAATCGAGACGATGTTTATCGATGAAGGATTCGGATCATTGGATGAGGAGTCACTGAACAAGTCGATAGAAACATTGATAGACTTGCAGCAGTCCGGCCGTATGATTGGTGTCATCTCCCACGTCCACGAACTAAAGACAATGTTCCCGGCCCGGCTTGACGTTATGAAGACAAAAGAAGGGTACAGCAGGACGGAATTTGTGGTGACATGACGGACCTATAATTGAGGTAATGAGAACGGAAAAGGAGCATTTTTAAGGGGAGAAATCATTTATGATATCCAACAAGAAGCCTGTCCTATTGTTTATGGTTGTTATTGTACTTATCCTGGGTCTGCTTGATATTAAATATCGCGGATTTTTCTTTCGAATGTTACCATGCTCAACGCAGAAGTATTTAGCGGCTGTTTTTAATCATAAAAAATGCTGCTCGTACGATTACTGCTGTTCAGAAAATTAATCGGGTCTACACTAAGAATGAATAAATTGTAAATAACAATACTAAGTCCAATCCTCACTGGACTCAGTATTGTTATTTTTGTTCTTTCGGGAACTTTTTTGATACAAAAACAAAACTGTGTTCCAGTTACAAACGTTTCAGACTTATACTCTTTCGCATTTTCTGCAACAAAAAAAACCGGTGCCTATTAAAGGAAAGACACCGGTTTTTAAACTTTACTATTTTAATGTTTTGGTCCTTTTCCTTTGCCGTTGTTGCCTTTTCCATTATTGCCTTTGAATTTTCCTTTGGCTTTTCCTTGTGGCCCCATTACAACTTCTTCCGTTTCGTTACCGACGCTGTCTGTTGCTGTGACGGTGACGACCTGGCTTGGGTGAATGCCGGTCAGTTCAAGTTCGTGTTTATCGCTCATGACGATTGGATCCTCTTTGTCAACTTGTACTTCCCACTTGGCAATACCATTTTCATCCGACACCGCAAGAGCTACTTCGCGCTGGCCGCGGTTAATGTCTTCGTCTAGTTCCGGTCCGGTCGTATCCACAGAGATTGGCAGTTTAATAGATTGCTCTTCTGCACCGTCAAAGTTAATGACAGCTCCAGCCTGCAAGAAATATTGGCCGTCAGGAGCTGGTTCACCATCAATCGTGCCATCCCATGTACGCGCTGGGTCAAGGGAGTATTCCGGCACTTGACCGCTGTCATAGTAGTTTTTCCGTACGTAGTTTTCTTCTGTTAATGTTTCCACAACATTTCCTTCCGTATCCAGCACATTAAAGTTTACGTTTTTGGCATTTCGCAGGAACGAAACAACCAAGAGGGCATCATCCAGTTCACCATCACCATTCGGCGAGATAATGGCGTCATCTTCAAAGAATCCGTAGCTTCCCCCGCCAAGGTCTGTCGCGATACCGGTCATGCCATAGTAAGATGACTCATCTGCTGCATCAAAAATAGGGGCATCATCCCATTCACCTTTGAATCCGGCATATGGTACCGTCAGAGTTGGATGAACATCGGCTGGATCGGTTAATGTCACAAATCCTTCCAGCCAGTACCCATTCGTGAAAATGGAGTTTAAATCTGCATCCCAATCACTGACATCAATGGTTACTTCAAATGACGTGCTTCCACTTGCAGGAACTTCTACCATATTATGATCTACGGTTGCGGCACCATCCAGCTCTTGCGCCGGGAATTGGTTTGGTGCTGTGACGAGAACACCTCCGCCATCAGCTGGTGAATCGGTCTGGGCGTTCGCCTCCACTTCATACGTAACAGCTTCGTCCGTAAAGTTTTCAGCCGTTAATTCAAAGCTGGCAGTATTCTCAGTGACTTCTTTCAATGCGACTTTTGCTTCACCGGTTTCAGATTCGGTTACGACAACTGGTGTTGACAATGCCGCATGGAGCTGCAGTATGCCGGCACCCTGACGACGAGGGGAGACAGGTGCGCCCTCAAAGTCGACGGTTTTGCCAGTGTTCATCATCAGCTGTTTGGCTAGATTAACACGATTGGCACCTTCATAGCCGAATTCCTGATCAACACGTTCCAGCACTAACGCACTGCCGCCCGAAATATGCGGTGCTGCCATCGATGTGCCACTTTTAATGCCGTGCTCACCATTGTTCAATGTGGAATAGATTTGACCGCCTGGTGCTGTGATTTCCGGTTTGAAATCAAGATTCGGTGTCAGCCCCCAGGATGTGAAATCACTCATTTTTCCTGACTCCGGATTAACAATGGAGGTTGTTTCCCCATGGAATGCAACAGTCGGGGCTTGTCCATTAGCAAGGCCTTCAGCAAGTAATTCCCCATCTGATTTGGACAAGAATAGCTGTGGAATTACCACTTCCGGTTCCGTTGCCATATTGACCATGCCATCTGTATTGTTATAAACGAATACACCAGATGCTCCGGCCTTTTGTGCATTCAGCGCTTTGGTTACAAAATCCAGTTCGCCGCGCTGTACCAGGGCATATTTACCTTCAATATCTTTTCCATCATAATCTTCTGCGTATCCAAGCCCAACATCCACTAACTCAAACGAACTTCCATCAGCCGGTGGGGCTGTCTCACTGGCTGACAGGAAACCAAACGTCCCGGTTTCGCCATTGATGTTGTACTCAAGCGCATCCACTTTCATTAAGCTGTTTTCAAACGATGCTACTTGCAGGGAGTCTTCGGCAACACCCGGTGATCCGGCAACGCCATAATCCGGATTAGAAGCATATGGATAAAAATACCCGTCACCAAACATAGCAGAGTTCCCCGCAGAAATGGACATGAACACACCATTATCGACAGCTCGTGTGACGGCCTGCTGTTCCGGTGATTCATCGTTTACAAAACCGGCAGGGGAACCCAGACTCATATTCAAGACATCGGCATCCAGTTTGATTGCATCATCAATCGCTTTTATGTAGATATCCCCATAGGTTGACTGGAAATCTGGATCATTACCGAACACTTTTAGGTTCAACAGCTGTGCTTCCGGGGCAATACCCTTGATTCCGTTGTTATCTTCATTACCATTTGCACCAACAGATCCGGCTACATGCGTTCCATGGGAAGATGCACCTGGAAAATCATCGGTATACGCATGGTTTTCATCCATATAGTTGTAGCCGTATGGAACTTTTTCCGTATAATAGCGGCCAGGAAGGTCTTCTTTTTCAATGGTTGCATTGACCTGTTTTTCTGTCAGTGCCACCTCGGTGTCATCTGCAAGCACCATGTCCTGATGCTGGTGGTCAATACCTGTGTCAATCACACCGACGACCATGCCTTCTCCTTTGAAACCATAGTCGCGCCAGGCCTGCTGTGCTTCAACCAGTTCTTTGCTGTTTACCATATCCGGTTCCGCAATCGGCCGTTTGTATTCATTTGCAATGGAAACTTCTTTAACGTTAGGGATTTTCTCAATGGTTTGGAAATCTTTATATTCCACTTCAACACTGAATCCATTCATCACAGCATTAAATTCCTGCAATGATTTCGCTTGAACATTTTTGTTTTTCATCGCGTTTTTGACCGCTTTTTTCTTTTCCTTTGCTTTATTCAAGTATTGTTTTTTCTCAGAAACACTTAAACTGCCAAATTTTTTGCCTTTTTTGGTTGCTTTTTCAATGGGCGCCTCACCATCAATTTCAACAATTGCTCTGACTTCTTCTTCTGGATCAATTGTTGGTTCCAGATCTTCAGCCTTCAGACTCTCCCGCTGTAAATCTTTTTTTGGCGCCAGATTGCCTGATGCAAAAGCCACTTGACTGAATGCCATTAAAAAGATGACAAGTAATACACCAATTCGTTTAAACATGTACTTCCCCCTCACTTGATTTGGTCAAACGCAACGCAGCTCATTCACCTCTTTCTAACAATTCTATTAAGACTCTATTACATCGTTTATGATAGATAATTCCAAAAATTAACACAAGGGTAAAAAGTTTTAGGTAAAAATACTCAATTGTACGAAGTGTTTGAGCTGATAGGGGAGGAACATGTACGTAACAGCTAACCTAATTCTTCTGCGAAAGCCTTTACAAAATACCCTAATTTAGGTATTATAAAAATATACAAAATTTTAAAATAATTATTAGTGTATTTAACATTCAACTGGAGAATAAATCACTTTCTTTTAGGCTCATTTTCACTGGAATAGTGATAGCAATTTTTCCATATGTATGAACAAAGGGGACAAGGGAGCTGGAATAGACAAATCCCGCTTTCAGTCAATAGATTATAAGGGGAATGAGGAGGAAGGCGAATGAGTAAAGATTCACTGGTATTGAGTGAGGAAAAATTAGCGACTTATCCACAACAGCCACATGGCGGAAAGTTAGTAAATCGTGTACTTACGGGAAAAGAACGTGAGGAAGCAATGGAAAAGGCCAAGCAGCTTCCAATGATTATGGTAGATTTGGAAGCTGTCATTACCCTTGAAATGATAGCCACTGGTGTGCTGTCGCCGAATGAAGGTTTCATGGTGGAAGAAGATTACAAGTCTGTACTGACAAATGGACGGCTGACAAACGGCGTTATTTGGCCGGTTCCATTGAGTTTTGCGCCGATAGGGGAGCGGAATGAGCAGGTCATTCAAACTTTATCCGTTGGGGATGAAGTCGCGCTTACGGATGAAACAAAAGAGCCGGTTGCTATTCTGAAATTGGATGATATTTTTCATTATGACCGGGACTTCCGTGCGTCTCATCTGTTTGGTACCACCGACCGAAGCCATCCTGGGGTAGATTCGATTTACCGGCGAATGGGGGATACAGCACTTGGTGGTCCGATTCAATTGCTGCGCCGGGTGCATTGGGGTCCGTTTGAAAACATTCGAATGGAACCGAAAGATACATGGGAACTATTTTATGAGGAAAAGAAGTTTAATTCTGTTGGTGGTTTCATAACAGGTGCGAACCCATTGCATCGCGGTCATGAATATATTCATAGAAACGCGCTGGAAGAGTTGGATGGATTATTTGTTCAGCCATTAGTCGAGATGGCCAAACGTGAATATACAAGACACGAGTTTCGGATGTTATCCTACCGCAGTGTGCTGGAAAATTATTATCCAAAAGAAAGAACATTACTTGCACCATTACGAGTTACATATATTTTTGCAGGCCCACGGGAAGCGGTTCTACATGCGATTATCATGAAAAACTACGGTTGTACCCATGCACTGATTGGCCGGGATCATGCGGGCATTGGTGATTTTTATGATAAATATGCAGCCCACACAATTTTTGATGAGTTTACATCGGACGAATTAGGTATCGATATACGGCTGTTCCATGAGGTATTCTATTGCACACGTTGCGATCACCCGGCAACCGATCAGACGTGTCCGCATGATGAGCGGTATCGGATTAATATTTCCGGAACAGGCATCAGGGAACTCTTGCGCTACGGCGTCCTGCCGCCAAAAGAAATTGTCCGGCCGGAATCTGCTCGGATTGCGATGCAAGGAATACAGCCAAAAGGTGTCGATGAAAATAATCAGGCTGTCGCACCAGTCGGCAAGACCATCAAGAGTATTTTCCCTTATTATTTAACCAGGTCCAGGTTAGGCGGGCCTAGGCGGCATAAACCTCTGGAAAAGGAAAACCTGACGATTGAGGACTTGGAGACAGCGATATTGGATGCCCGTTCCAATGCTGATCGTGTGTATAAGGAGATTTTCGAGGAGTTCAGCCATGTATCGGATACACTTCGGTCAACACAGCCTGATTGGATCGCTGATGCGCGCGACACGTTGCGCAGACAGCAAGAAATGGTCGTGGAGTCTCTAGAGGAAAAGGTGGATAAGGCTCCTGATCAAGCATCGGATGAATTTATGTACCAGGGCAAAGGGGAAGCAGAGAAGGAATTAGAAGTAGCGCAACGAATCTTCGAGGACATCCCATCCGCATTACGGGCGGAAGACCTGCAATACAGAACATGGAACCCGCTTCCGTACCAGCGTTACCGGGGAAGTGATGAAGAGTAATAGATGAAAAGGGGATAGCGAAATGCTATCTCTTTTTATTACTCCGGTTATCGCGGAAAAAATGGCGGGTCAAAAGCTGTTGACTGCCATTACCGGAATACTGGTTATATTTGGTGCCGGCGGGCTTTTGACTGGAAATGCAATTATGATCACCATAGCTGTTATATGTATCGGTGGTGCCTGTGGGTCGGCATTCAGTTTGTCGATGATGTTCTTTAGCTTGCGGTCGAATGACGGACGGGAGGCATCGAAAGTGTCTGGAATGGCCCAGTCGTTGGGCTATTTAATCGCAGCGATCGGACCGGTATTATTGGGTTTCATGCATGATATCACCGCCAATTGGCTCCTCCCGATTACCATGGTGGGAATGACCGGTATTATTTTGATTGTATCAGGAATGAAATCGGGATCAGACAGGAAGATCGCAACTGTTTAATCATTTGGCCGGATAAAAAAACTCCAGCTTAGCTGTCACTCCAACAGGGTGCATGTAAATTTTTCAATAATAAGGGTATTTTATTCCAGTTTTCGTTAAACCTAATGTATGACATCTATCATACGAGGAGTGACAGCTCTATGTTAAAACTGGAAACAGAAATTGAAGGAAAAAGAGCCTATTTCGGTGATGTGTACAAAACATTCCGATCGAATGGCTATACACTATGCGGAAATTGGGAATATGACCGGGCGAAGTTTGATATGGTGTTATGCCGGGAAGAGGGCGAAACGATCTATATCAGAATTCCGTTCAGTGTCGTCGACGGGGAGCTGGACAGTCCCAATGCCTATCTGGAATTCCGCACACCGTATGTCATCAAGCACGTGGTCAATACCGGCCTTGACTGGGATGAAAACTCCCTGCTGACAACTACTGGATTCAACCAATTCCAGGAGCCTGTTGATAAAGATGGAAATATTACTGACAAAAGCAGGTGGGAAGCAGCAGGCGAAGAAGAGGTGCAGGAAGTAGTGAACTCGCTGGAGCTGCAGGTGTCCTGAGAACACAAAGGCGATAGCCCCCACACAGAGAGGGATTATGTTTTCTCAAAAGTGGGGGATGAATCGCTTTTGAAAAGGAATGGCTTTGGCGTTTTCACAATTCCTGAATAATTCTAGCAGGATTTCCGCCTGCAACAACGTTATCCGGAACATCATCTGTCACAACAGCTCCAGAAGCAATAACTGCATTGTTGCCAATCGTAACCCCGGGATTGATGACAGCTCTTCCACCAATCCAAACATTATTGCCAATGGTAACTGGTTTTCCATATTCTAATCCGGAAATCCGGTCGGTGGGATTTAGTGGATGGGTTGCTGTATAAATATGTACACCGGGCCCCAGTAAACAAGCGTGACCAATTCTTACTTCGCAGACATCCAACATAACACAATCATAATTAGCGTAGAAATTCTCTCCAACATGAATGTTGTAACCATAATCACAGCGAAAAGCTGGCTCTACAGTCAGACTTTCTCCAGTTGAACCAAATAGCTCCTTTAACAATTCGATTCTTTTATCTTCATCTGTTTCAAGTGTTTGGTTATATAATCTAGTCAGTCTTTGTGCGGTCATTCTCTCTTGCACTAATTCCGGGTCGGCTGCATCATAAAGTTTGCCATTTACCATTTTCTCTTTTTCGGTTTGCATATCGAAACTCCCTGTCAGCACTGTATTTCAGTTATTATTCCTATACTTTTGGAAGGGTTATATTTATAATATACATCATTTGCTGGAAAGACAAAATAATTAAACGAAGTAGCTGTAGAGCTGAGAAAAGCAATTTATGTGGTTGTTCAAGAAGGACAGCAACAGAAACGTTCACTATAAAAGAACCATCCTAACCGAAACAAATCAAAAAAGGGGACCAGACTTTATGCTGATCCCCTTCATCTTACGCTTCTGTTGCAGTTTGCTGATCTTCGCTTAATTCTGCGTTGTTTCCTTCTGTCGAAAATCGAGGATACCCCGTTGCAATGGCGATTATGCCGGCTATCCCGAGCAGGACCGGG
Organism: Lentibacillus juripiscarius; assembly: GCF_042685205.1. Taxonomy (NCBI): domain Bacteria; kingdom Bacillati; phylum Bacillota; class Bacilli; order Caryophanales; family Bacillaceae; genus Lentibacillus; species Lentibacillus juripiscarius. Next base: position 181,007 of record NZ_JBHUNA010000003.1, on the reverse strand, counting down.
TAGATACAATATGGCATGATGGAAACGGGGGATATGGACGCAACCCCGGCAACCGCCAGCAATTGTGCGCCATATGGCAAAATCCCCTGGAAAGCACTTCCGAAAATATCCAGCACGCTTGCTGTTCGGCGCGGGTCGACACCGAATCGCTTGGAAATTTGTTTAGCTAGTGAGCCAACGCTGATAATTGCAATGGTGTTGTTAGCCGTTGATAGGTCAAAGACACTAACAAGGCCGGCAATGCCAGCTTCGGCGCCTTTTCTTGAGTGAATCCGGTTGCTAATGGCGTGCAGCAGGAAGTCAATCCCGCCATTCACGCGAATCAGTTCAACCAATCCGCCGAGTAAAATCGATAACAGAGCCAACTCCTGCATGCCAGCCATACCGTCGCCAAGCAAATTCAGGAATTCCATGACATCGAAACTGCTGTAAAAAAGCCCGACTCCTCCAGCGAAAATGATTCCGCCGATTAATACGTAAATCACATTAACCCCAGCGATGGCAAAAATGAGTACGGCAAGATAGGGCAATACTTTAACTAGATCGTACGGGTGATCCCCGCTAATCGACCCGCCGGCATTCCATGTCATGACACCAAAAATAACAGCGGTCACGATAGCTGCGGGAAGGGCAACAAAGATATTTACTTTAAACTTGTCGCCCATTTTGACGGCTTGTGTTTTTACGGCAGCGATGGTTGTATCCGAGATGATGGATAAATTATCACCGAACATCGCACCGCTGATGATGGACCCTAAAATCAATGCCGTGCCCATTCCTGTCTGATCGGCAAGACCGACACCAATCGGAGCGAGAGCAACAACTGTGCCGACAGAACTCCCCATGGAAATGGAAATGAAGCAACCGATAATAAACAAGCCGACAATCAGCAGGTTTTCGGGCACGAAAGTCAGGCTAAGGTTGACGGTTGATTCAACTGCACCAACGCCCTCTGCAACTGCGGAGAATGCACCGGCCAGCAGGTAAATAATAACCATGAGCATGATGTTGGGGTGCCCGGCCCCTTTGGTCAAGTGATCAAGTTTATCTTGAAAAGCCATTTTTCTGTTCATAAACAGTGCAACTAATACAGCGATAAAGACGGCAACCAGTATTGGTAGTTTATAAAAATCGCCATTGACCACACCGGAACCGATAAATAGAAATAGAAATATAATAAATGGTATTAATGCCGATGCGCGTCCTTTGTTCATTTCTGATGCATTCATTGCTGTTCCCCCATTCGTTGTTGGATTCTTGCGGGCTCAGGGTTTTGGGATAAAAATTCGGATGATATATTGTGAAAAAATTGTTCACTGGTTGTCCGTTTTATTTAGGCCAAAAAACAAAAAAGCCTCCCGTTTTGGAAGGCGTTTGTCCGGACACCTTATCTTTCAAAACGCTTGAAACTGCGATTTGCTGGAGTTGGCACCTTACAATTATGTTTGCAGGTTGCCGGGCTTCGCAGGGCCAGATCCCTCAGCCGCTCTGGATAAGTTATATGAAATTGAATGATAAATAGTATAATATAATTTTGTAGAAGTGTCAATGAGCGTGACTGGATGAATAGATCAAGGGGATAATTGTCCCTTTCCAAGGCGCGATAGGAGAATAACCACCACCTCCTGAGGGATATATATAGTAGTGCAGCAGGCGGGTTAATTTAATTTCTATGATTGATATTGGAACTGTTAGATTTGCAATTTCTAAAAAAATAGATTATCCTTCTATTAAATAAGTTATCAGGAGTGACGGAGAGAACTGGCTCGGCGATGTCACAGCAACCTGCAGATGTAAGGTGCTCCAACCAGCAAAGCAGACGCTTTGAATGATAAGTCGGTCCAAGACCCCTTTGTGCATTCAAGCATGAAGGGGTTTTTTGATGAAAAGGCTTCAGACTTATCAATTAAAACAGATAAGGAGAGACCGGACAATGAACCAATGTTACATCATTAAAGTACAGGAAGACGAATTGGGGATGAAAAGAGCCTTTAAGGAAGCTGCAAAAGCCAGGACGAGAGGGTATAAGCCATCATTTGATCTGCGACACATTAAAGACAGTAAAACAAAGGTGGAGCTGATGAGGAAAATTAGCAACATAGATTAAACGGGCAAGAATGAAATACAGCACTTGTATTGCTGCATCAGAAATAGCAGGCAGTCAGTTTCGAAAGATAAAGAGAACCGCTTGAACTTTGAAAAAGTCTTGCGGTTGCTTCTTTTTTGTAACGGGGAACCAAATCCACTTCTGAAGTAAGCTCTATCTATGCCCCTTAACTAGCCACAAACTTTTATGTAATTAATTCCCGTGCAGCATTGTGAGCGGCTTTTAAAAAAGGATTGTGCCTCTTTTGCCTTCTGGTTAATGGTGAAATGTCTATATTTATGTTTGGGTATTTGAGCGATGACTGTTCAAAGGTGAGGATTAATTCTTTCTGTACTTTTTTTAGACAAGTATTTTTGAATGTGGAGCTTTGAGTTAAGATATTATCAATGTAATCCAGGTCACTAAAAATCCGCACGCTTGAATAATTCCCTCTTACATTTTGACGGAATTTCTTTAGGGCACTAATGATTGCTATTATTTCAGCGAATACGGGAATGGAGCAATCTCTTGTTTTACTCACCAAATGATATTTCTTCGTTACAGTCCCATTGTAAACGTAGCAGAAACCAGCTGCCATCTTTTTCTGTTCATTCATTGATCCATCGCAGTAAATAGTTAGAACTTCCCGACTAAAATACTGATTATAAATCCAATCCTTATGCTCTTTTTCTATTATTTCTTTCGACTTTCCCCAAAAGTCAGGTAAGGCGGGTACAGGCTTATTAGTACCTTTTTGTTTCATAATCCTATCCCCTAAATAATTAATAGTTGGAATGGAAGGCAAATGGTAAGAAAACGAAAAACGGCGAGATGGAGCAGGGGGGGCGGGCATTATCACCGTTTATTTTTTTCGCCCCTTTTTCTCTTTGACCTGTCCAATCCACTCATCGATTTGGTCTTTGGTCCATCCGGCTTTGTCCCCAATCATTACGGTTGGTTCTGGCAGTAAATCCCTTCCTTTATAGACGGATAAATGCCGTGTGCTGTATTCCATTCCTTGTTCCTTTGCAAACTCAGCAAATTCTTTTAGTCCATAGTAATGCATCGGTTGTTTTGAAGTCATTTGGTCCACCTCGGTAATATCAACTATTTTTGTTTTTCTTCCAGCGTGTTTTGTACAAAAGCACAAATGTCGACAGGGTGATGAGCATGGAGGCAATGGAAATGACAATAGTTGCCGTGAACATTGAATCAACTCCTTGACAATTTGGTATGGCAAGGGTATGATAAGCATACAATAGTGGTGAGGCAAGGGGTTTAACCCCTTGACCTCGGTGGTTTAGAATCCTTCTCCGGTTGGCTCGGAGTCGGATTCTTTTCTTTTCGGCTGTAATGTTCCCGGTACGTTGTTACTAATGAAGTAACAAAACCAACGATTGCCGCAATGAGACCTATAACAGCCGTTAGAAGCCCAATCTCGTCCACTATTATCACCCCCTTTCTAAAAGAGGGCAGGGCAATTATCATACCCTTACTATAAAAATATACCAAGCCGTTGAATAAGTCAACCATTTAGTGTCAGAAAATTATGATTGGTGGAGAAAAGCCAATTTACCGGCCGACATCTAGGGTGATTATTTTCAAGAGCTAACAACAGATTGTCGGGGCAACAAGGTAGGATGCTATTTAAACTGTTCCACGTTATAACGCACTTTTAACGAAATTGTTCACTAACATGCCAAATGTAGCGGGGGAAGGGGGGGACTACATGATAGGAGTCTTTACACCTAAAACAGTGGCTTTGACAATTTCCAAGTCCTGAAATCGCTCTAATTCCTCTGGAGTCCCGCTTATCACCGCTCCATTAATACTAATGCCTTTATTCGGCGATTCCGTATAAGGGTATTTTGCGGAGACGCTAAACCCATAAGCATCTTCCCCGTGTTTTACTTTCCATTTATTATCATCCCATTTTTCTTCTAATCGTTGCAGTTTTTTTTCGGATGCGTTATCAAGCCACAGCCAAGTTATGTATCTTTGGAAAATCTATTATCCAGCTTTAACACGAAAAATCATATTGACTTGTACAAGAAGTTTGTGGAAACTGAATATAGATGACTTAGGGCGGTGGACTTGATGGAAATGGTTTTGACGTATCAATGGGAAATAGTTGTTGCGGTGGAAGTGTTGTCACTCGTGGCTCTGCTGCTGTTTGGTTTTGTCCGTTATTTTTGGAACAGGCGGCGGACGAGTTTATGGTTTCTGTTAGCATTTCTTGTGTTATTGGCATTTGAAGCAGCCCTGGCAATACTGATTTATCTGGAGACCGGTGAAATCTCAACATTTCAGATAGTGATTACGATTTTTGTCGTTTATGCATGTACGTTTGGGATCATTGATTTTATCAAACTGGACCGATGGATGCGCATGAAAATTGGCCGGTGGCGCGGTGTTGAACTGCTAACAGAGAAGGACCGTCGAATTATTGAAAGGAATAAAGATCCTAAGTTCGTAGCTAAAAAATACCGCTGGAGCTCCATGGTTCATTTAACCATATTTGGTGCTGTGCAGGCTGTTTTCCTGGTGTACAGCACAGACGGTTTTAATGAATTGGTAACGTATTTGACTGATTTATCATGGATTGAAGCTGGTTCTGCAGCGGAATCACCATATGCAAACGAGACGATGTATAGTATTTCAATGCTATGGGGGATTGTGTTTATCGCTGACTTTCTTTACTCCTGGTCATACACTGTATTTCCAGCAAAATCAGGAAGAGAATAAGCCTGTCAATTTATATTTTGTTTTTCATTCAGTTATTCTGTCTTTATTAAGCGAAGAAGGTAGGTTAGACGACAAATCATTTTCATGTAGTACGTCGAAATTCGCGAACAATTTAACAGAAGCCATAAGGCATACATGAATAAAAAACAGGCACGCATCAACATAAGATGTGTGCCTGTTTTCATTAGGACTTAGGCTATTTTGCTATTCCATTTTTGCACTTTATAATTATACACTTGACATTATATTCATACAATTTATAATAGAACGAAATGAAAAACCATAAGCCATTCAAGGGAGGCTGCAGTATATGACGGCACTTTTTCCAACTTATAAGCGGTTTGATTTGTCGGTGGAACGTGCATCTGGGACGGTTGTGGAAGACACAGAAGGGAAAACGTACTTAGATTTCGGGGCGGGGATTGGTGTTTGTAATCTCGGTCACCGTCACCCGGATGTGCAGCAGGCACTGGAGTACCAGCTGAATCATTATTGGCATGTATCGAACTTATACCATAATCCAATACAGGAAAAAGTGGCAGAGGCGCTTACACAGCATAGCTCGGGTGATCAAGTTTTTTTCTGCAATAGTGGTACGGAGGCGAATGAAGCGGCGATCAAGCTTGCCCGTAAAGCGACAGGCAAACATAACATCATTTCATTTGAGAAGTCGTTTCACGGACGGACATTCGGCTCTATGGCAGCAACCGGTCAGGAAAAAATCCATACCGGCTTTGGCCCGATGCCGGAGGGGTTCAGCTATGTCCCATTCAATAATATTGATGCGGTGAAACAAGCCATCGACCATGAGACTGCCGCTGTTATGCTGGAAGTGATCCAAGGGGAGGGCGGTCTTCATATAGCGGATCCCGAGTTTGTAAAAGAAGTGGAACGCGTATGCCGCGAGCATGGTGCATTGGTAATTATTGATGAGGTACAGACTGGCATCGGCCGGACGGGAAGGGCATTTGCTTATCAGCATTACGGGATTTCCCCGGATATTATCACGTCAGCAAAAGGGCTTGCCAATGGCGTGCCCGTGGGTGCCATGATCGCGAAACACTCCCTTCAGGATGCGTTCGGTCCTGGCAGCCACGCGGCAACATTTGGCGGAAACCCGCTGGCCATGGCAGCAGCGGAAGCCGTGTTACAGCATGTTTTCCAGGATGATTTTTTACAAGCTGTAATGGAAAAAGGTGCCTATTTGCTGGAGCAGCTGACTGCATGCATCGGAGAGCTTCCGGTTGTTTCATTCATTCGCGGCAAAGGGCTGATGATTGGTATAGAATGTAATCAGGATGTATCCAGTATGGTTGGATTGCTGATGGAAAAAGGTTTGCTCGTTTTAAGTGCCGGTGCGAACGTCATCCGGCTGCTGCCGCCGCTCACGGTAAGTTACAAAGAAATCGATACGGCCGTCCAACTAATGAAGGACGTTCTGTCTGCCGAAACGGTCTATCAATAATAGTGGACAAATGAAAATGGAATTGTGTAAAAGCTCCTGGTCTCATGAAGGCAGGGAGCTTTTTACAATATAAGAGTTGTGCATCGAGTAACACGAAGATGCAAAACTCGAGCGGCAGCACCCAAAACTCGAGCGAGCGCACCCGCAACTCGAGCGAGCGCACCCGCAACTCGAGCGAGCGCACCCCAAACTCGAGCGGCAGCACCCAAAACTCGAGCGGCAGCACCCAAAACTCGAGCGGCAGCACCCCAAACTCGAGCGGCAGCACCCAAAACTCGAGCGACAGCACCCAAAACTCGAGCGGCAGCACCCAAAACTCGAGCGGCAGCACCCCAAACTCGAGCGGCAGCACCCCCAACTCGAGCGGCAGCACCCCAACTCGAGCGGCAGCACCCCAACTCGAGCGGCAGCACCCCAACTCGAGCGGCAGCACCCCAAACTCGAGCGGCAGCACCGCAAACTCGAGCGGCAGCACCCCAAACTCGAGCGGCAGCACCCCAAACTCGAGCGGCAGCACCCCAAACTCGAGCGGCAGCACCCCAAACACGAGCGGCAGCACCCTCAACCCAAAAGGCAGTCCATGAATCCATACATGATTTGTCCACCCTCTGAATAGCCATAAAGAAAGAGCAACTAGCAGGGGGAGAATGTATGCTGCAATTCATTCTAGAGCTGTTCACCAGCGAACAAACAGCGAAAGACATTTTAGCGAACCCAACCACCGAACTGATTTTCATGATTCTGTTCACAATCTTTTTCCTCGCCGTTTTGGTTCATATCGGTTTATTTTCGAAACTAAAAAAATTAAGAAACTACATCACAGCGACGAACCGACTGGATATGGAGCCACTGAGCACCTTTCAAGCAGAATATGACCGGATTCGGCAGGAAGAACCGGTGAAGCCGGAAACGTTTGTCCAAGAGAAATTTTCCAGCTGGCGCGTTTTCAATGTGCCGGTTGTCAATCTGATTAAAATGGTGCAAATGACCGTTTCTGTCTTTATCTTGATTGGCGTGCTGGGGACGTTTATCGGTCTGACCATCTCCTTGGGAAGTATCAATGCGACAGGCAGTCAACTGGTCGAAAATATCGCTGCTGTCCTGTCGGGGATTGACGTGGCGTTTTATACCAGTATTGCCGGGATGGGGTTATCCCTTTTCATGACGGTTCTGGTTAAAGTGCTTAATACGGAATATATGCTGACGGATATCATGTTAAAAGTTGAATCCCATTTAGAAGGAAACGAACAGGACGGGATCAGCCGCCTGATTAACGTGTCGGAAACGATTAACCAATCCATTCAGCACCTGCAGCAAACGAATCAGCAGTCACTGACAGGGATTGAAAATGCCTTCGCCGGATTTCAGGAATATACAACTGGACTGCAGCAATCAGCAAAAGATCTGGCGGCATTTAACGTTGGACTTTCCAGCAACCTGGAGGAATTTCAGGAATTGTTCCACCATATGAAAGAAGTGACCGACGGGTTTGGGGAATCTACTAAAAAGCTGAACAACAACTTTGATTCCCTGTTTTCCTACTTTAAAAAGTTGGACAGTAAACATGAGCGGATGGCTAAAGCATTTGAAAACACGTACGAGCGCGTTAAAGAAGTGTCGGAAACGCAGATGGACACCTTGAACCGTTTTGAGGAGTCCGTTGGGGAGCTGAAATCCTTTACATCGTCCATCATGGAAGAACAGGAAGCCATGCACACGGCATTTGAAAAAGTGACACAGAAAAGCAATGACCTGGCAGAAAGAATGGAGGAACATAATCAGGAATTTAAGCACATATTCGGAAGTGACCTCAGCTCGAAACTGACCGGCATTATTACAAATCTCGGTGAGTTATCCAAAGACTTCGAAAAAATGGGAGGTTCCATCAGCCAATTGCCGCAAGCTCTTGAGGTGATCAATCAGACACAAGCGGAGTATAAGTATCTCTTGTCCGATCGGTTTGACGAGCTGAAGGAGTTTAACCGAACGTTCGGTAACCATCTGAAAGCCCACTCAGAGCAATCGAAGGCATCTGAACGGCAAATGCAGGAAACTGGCCAAACGTATGAGAAACTTAGCATGCAGAATAACCAGCTAATTAATGAAATAAACAATACCATATCCCAGATGAACCAATCATTCCAGCAGCGCGAAAACCAAGTCGAAGCAAGTGTCGACGTCTTGAAAAATACCCTATCCAACTATGTGGCCAATCTGGAAGGGTTACTGGGCGATAAGCTTGACAAGGTCGCTCGGAATATCAATGATTCGGTAGAAATGACGAATGATGGCATCAAGAAGGAATTCCAGGAAATACGGCGTCTGACAGAAGACATTCAGCAAAACAATTCCCGGTCAATCCAGCAACTGCTCCAGGACCTGAGCCATGAAATCCAAGGACTCAACCGGCAGCTTAATCGTGTGGGGCAGCAAGCAGAACCTAACGAGGGTAGGCTGAAAAAAGATGAATACTAAATATCAGCGGCTTTTCAAAAAGGAGCAGGACGACGGGCATTTCTGGCCATCTTTTACGGACCTTTTGACCATTATTCTATTATGTTTCATCTTAATTTTCATAGCGATGATGATCATTAAATCCCTCCAGATTGAAGAGATGAAAAAGACCATCGATCAGCTTATGGGAGTCCGATCCAAGCTTGTAAACGAGCTGCAGGCGGAATTCAGCGATTCAGCCATGGGTATTGAAGTCGATGAAGAGACAGGTGCGATTATCTTTAATACAGAAATTCTTTTTCCGTATAATGAGTCCGAATTAAAGCCGGAATCGTTTCAGTTCCTGGATGAATTCGTGCCTAAATATCTGGACATTTTGCTGAAGAGCGGCTACGAAGAATATATTGCCGAAATCATTATCGAAGGCCATACCGACCGCGACGGGAGCTATATGTATAACATGAAGCTCTCACAGGAACGGGCCTACAGTGTCGCCGAATACATTCTAAGCGACGACTTTCCATATAAAAATATCCAGCAGCACTTGAAGGATAAATTAACTGTCAACGGTAAGTCTTATACCGACTTCCGAACGGATGACGCCGGCAATTACAGTGCAGAAGATTCCAGAAGGGTGGAATTTAAATTTCGGCTGAAGGACGAGGAAATACTGGAGAAAACGAGGGAGATTTTAAAGGAGTAAGTATTCGGTAAGATGGATTATATTCGAGGATCAGGAATAATGGAATTACTTATCTGAGTTGGCATTTTAAGCTGGAAAGGGGGAGGATTAGCTATGGCAGACTGGCTTACAAGTTTGAAAACAAAAACACCCCAAGAGGGCTTCGAACTGGCCATCACACTTGCTAGGAAAGGAGTTGGATATACACAGCCATCCGAGAATATCAGAAAGAAATTAAGACCGAAATACGCAAGGAATCCGGATAGCTTAACAATGGCATCCCAAGTTATTGCAACTCACTTCCAGACAGTTGCAGCAGCTAATAATTATTGGAGGTAAGACAAGGAGACAAAAGGCTTGGCGAAGATTGCCAAGCCTTTCGCCACACAGTATTCTCAAGAGGCCTTTAAAAAACAGTGCGGTATCACTATCCCAGGACCAGAAACACTTGAGAACCGACCGTTCCTAAACTTCTAAACCTGCAATTCCAAAGCCCCCAGGTCCTGCATGAGTAGAAATCATAGCCCCTGCCTGCATCCATTTTACATGTTTGAATCCTTTTTCTTTTGCAATTTCATCCATCCGCTTCTTGATACTTTCATCAAGTCCGATCGAGTATTGAAAATAGAGTTGTTCTCGATCAATATCATATTGATTTAAATAATCCTGTAAAAGTTTTTCCGCAACTGCACTCATTTTCCCACGATATTTTTTTGTGGAAACAAGTTTTCCTTCAACTAATTCAATGCGTGGCTTTAATTTTAATAAAGCACCTCCGAGATAAGCCATATTGCTGACGCGTCCGCCTGCTTTTAGAAATTCTAAGCTGCCAGGAACAAATGCAAGCCTTGATTTAGGAACGATTGCTTCCATTTCTTCAATTAAACTACCAGGTTCAATCGAAGGATTTTTCTCTAACAAGTTGACAGCATACATAACAATAGCAGCTAATCCACCTGTGACGTTCAAAGCATCAATGAGATAAAGATCCTCAAAGTCCTCTGAGGCGAGTATCGCATTTTGGAAGGAGGAGGATGCCTTTGACGTATAGCCAATGTGAATAATAATACAATCGGGAAAATCCGCTCTTATCTTCGTGAAAAAATCGTGATACTCGTGGGCATTTGTCGATGTTGTAGAGGGGATTTTTTTGGTGCGATCATAATAGTCATAAATATCCTCTACGGGTAACGTCCCATCAAAATAATCCTGCCCATCCATAATGACATGCATTGGGACCACTTGAATGGCATGTTTTCGAGTCAAATCCCTTGGTAAATCCGCTCCACTCTCTGTCGATAAAATAATTCTTCTCATCATACATCCCCTTTGAAAAAGTGTTACCGTTCGTCTGAATTGTTCGTTCTATTTTAACCATACATTAAAGGAAAAAGCCATTCATACAGGGTGTACCACATCAGATATCCTGATTATTTTTCAAAAATCTACTGAAAACCCTTTGCATATTCCTTGCATCCGGGTATAATAAAGTCGTTTGGGACCTGTATCCAAACCGTGGTTCGAAACCATCCCACGATAAAAAACTAGGGAGGAATACGATTGAATATCAAAACACTTGCCGCCAATGCACTTGTGGCTGCAGCTTATGTCACTGTGTCATTGGTCGCCGCGCCGATTGCGTTCTCGAACATTCAGTTTCGAATTCCGGAAATTTTTAACCATCTCGTTGTCTTCAACAAGAAATATTTTTTCGGTATTGTACTGGGCGTCCTCTTGACCAATTTATTCTCCCCAACCGGGGTTTTTGACTTGACATTTGGGGTAGCCCACTCAGCACTATCGCTCGGAATCGTTATACTTCTAGCAAAATTTATTAAACATAAATTGACTCTGCTCATCATCAACACAATTGTATTTACGTTTAATATGTTTATTATAGCATTCGAGCTTTATCTGGCCGCCGACTTGCCATTTCTGCTCACATGGCTGACGACAGCTGCGGGTGAATTCGGCATCATGGCTCTCGGAATCCCAGTTATGTATGTACTGAACAAGAAACTGAATTTCAATCATATTATGGAAAAGAATGAATTAAGTTAATCCGCGTTAGGAGGGTGTTCCGAACCATATGGTTCGGAACACTTTTTATTGGCTGTTTTCTTCATGAGTGCTACCTTATATAAACATCAGTGTGAGTGGAAACTAGTCGTCGTCAATTGATATATTAGGATACTCCTCTTATATAATCCTCAGATATAGCACGATCTTGTTTAAGTATAGATGGCGCATCAAAAAATTTTTGCATTGGGAAAAACAAAAATAGCAGAAAATATAACACAGTTGGCTTTTTTTCATACACTATTTTTGGGGTGAAAAAATGCCATTCATTAAATACACAAGTAAAGACGTTGACCTAATGGCTAGGATGATGAGAGCGGAAGCCGTTGGTGAAGGAAGAATAGGAATGCTGTCTGTCGGAAATGTAATTGTTAATCGTGCGAAAGCGGATTGTTTAGATTTTACAGATGTAAGAACAGCACGGGAAGTTATTTATCAAGTGCAAGGAGGAAATTATTCGTTTGAAGCTGTTCAAAAAGGCAGTATGTTTTATCGACCGGCACGGGAAACTGAGCGTAGATTAGCAAGAAAGAATTTGAAATATTGGAGACGACATCCATCGAAATATTCGCTTTGGTATTTCAATCCATATGGTCCATGTCCTTCCACATGGTACGGTCAACCTTTTACCGGTCAATATAAAAATCATTGTTTTTATGAACCAGCAGCCGGAACATGTGCCAGTGTTTATTAAGTGAAGGATGCGGCTGCGGGGATTTTGGTCATACAAGCAACTATGATTGTTACATTAACCAAAAAATACCAATAAGGCGACTATTCGGAGCCTACACCAACTCCGGAAGTTTGAAACTAGAAAGCGAGCTCTTCCCAGTATAGGGAAGGCTCGCTTTTTCAACCCTTCTTGAACCATTATAACCAAACGAGTATACAGCTGTTCGTTTTCCAACCTTAAGCCAATTCATAAAGTGGTGCATGTTGTTCATGTTGACAGCAGATCTAACAGGGATAGGCCGACAGCAACTTATTTCAATTCTTTTGCTTCTTCATCATACAACGCAGTGCGTTTAATATTCACACCCACAAATGACTCAAGGATTGCCTGACCGCCGGCAATTGCCAGGACAAGGATTATATACTGGGCGATATCGGGAATCCACAAATATATCATACCGAGAAATATCGCGCTCCAGATTCCTGCACACCAATAACAGGTCAGAAGGTAGCCGATTTTGGATTTGGGTACCATCTTTGTTTCTTTTTGTGAGATCTTCTTTTTTGTTAAAAAGGGTTTGCGGATAAATTCGGTTATTTTATCGAAAACGATTAAGTGTGTCAGCCGGTAGCTGGCAAGTATAAGCATGATAAAAGCCATCCAGGTTAATTCCAATTCCATATGTAAGACAGATCCTTCCGATTTTTCACCTTAGCCTTACCGTAATAGAGAATCTTAATCAGGGACTCGATACGTTATAGGGAAGTCAGATCTCGACTAGGCCTCAGATGTGCGTGACTTTTAAGTTATAAAGTCGTAATAGGCAGAATGAATTTGACTCAATTTGGATAGTTCATGATTTCCTGCGTTTCACTATAGATTATTTTGGTGGGGGCGTTTATAATGAGAGTAACAACTTAAACGGTTCATTGAAACATATGAAGGGGAGGATGTTACGGTGACAAATGAACAATATGATCAAATTATGCAAGCTATAAAGGAATTGCATAATCAGATGCAGGACGGGTTTGCAAAAATTGACAAACGATTTGAAGAAGTAGATAAGCGATTTGACGCAATGGATGAAAAAGTAAACAAATTGCAGGACAGTATGGATCTGCTTGCTTAGAAAAACTTTGAAAACGAGAGTGAATTTCATAATTCAATATCTACCTTTAAAATACGAAAAATTAGGTTATTGCGTTTGATTTCCACTTCAGGCGGACGCTTTCCGCGGGCGGCTGATGAGCCTCCTCATGCTCGTCGTGTTGCAAGTGTGGTCGTGGATGCAGCACTCCTCGCAGGTCGAAGCTTACTCATGGAAGCTTTACTTTGGGCTAACGCCTTGCGGGGTCTCATGTAGGCCTCTTATCCCGCAGGAGTCGTCCGCCTTCCGTTCCAATCTTCTAAGGTAGAGTACGAATGATTAAGTGTATTTTCAGTTATAAGTTCGTATATTAAGCAAAAAAGTATTTACAGAATCAAAAAGGCAATCGGTCAGTATTGAACAATCTACCACTGCTTACTTGAGGGATTGTATCTGTAATAATTTTGGGTAACAGGCACTTTTTTATCCTCCTCCTGTCATACTATCGGAAGAAAAGTGGGACATCAATTTTAATAATACGTTAGGCAAGAAAAAGCTTATCACACTTAAGTGATAAGCTTTTTCCTATTAAAAAATCTGTTCTTTTTCTTGCTCCTCAATGCCTTTCATGTATTTAATCCGATTTTGCTTGGACGCAGCGCTCACTTGCTCATCGGCATGATAGGATGATCTTACCAGTGGACCGGATTCGCAATGGCTAAAGCCTTTCTCCAGCGCAATTTGCTTTAGTACTTCAAATTCATCCGGGTGGTAGTACCGTTCAATATTCAAGTGTTTTTTCGTCGGCTGCAGGTACTGGCCGATCGTCATGATATCCACATTGTGGGCACGCAAATCATCCATCGCTTCCATGATTTCATCTTTTGTTTCGCCCAATCCAACCATGATACTTGATTTTGTCGGTGTATTAGGAGCGATTTCTTTGACGCGTTCCAGCAGTTTCAGGGAACGATCGTATGTAGCAATCGCACGCACCCGTTTCGTCAGTCTGCGAACGGTTTCAATGTTATGATTAAATATATCCGGTTCACTGTTCATTAACGTATACAGGCTTTCATAGTCACCTTTCATATCGGATGGAAGAATCTCAATCGTGCATCCTGGATTTTTGCGGCGGATAGCCCGGACAGTTTCAGCAAAAACGGCTGCACCGCCATCATTCAAATCATCACGTGCAACAGCGGTTACGACCACATGTTTCAGACCCATAATTTCGACCGATTCAGCTACTCGTTCCGGCTCTCCCCAATCCAGTTCACTAGGCCGACCGGTTGCCACCGCACAAAATCGGCAGCCGCGTGTGCACACGTTGCCTAAAATCATAAATGTTGCTGTCTGACGCTCGCTCCAACACTCATGAATATTGGGGCAGCGGGCTTCCTCGCAAACCGTATTCAAACGTTTTTCCCGCATTAATTTTTTTAGGCCGGTATACGATTTATTCGTTTTCAGATCTGTTTTTAACCACTCAGGTTTACGGATATGCTGATAGTTTTTAGCCATGTTTCACGGACTCCTTTCGTAATCGATTATAGTTCCACTCATCGGAACGATATTTTGTTTCTGCTAAATGATAAACTTCTTCCCACTGTTGTCGTGACAGTTCGAAGGGGCGTAACGTTACCCCCAAACCCGATTCGAACCCTGCATAAAACGCATGCTTCATCATGTCGTACGTGTGCGTTTTGTTCGTTAATTGATCAATGGTGACGGCTTTTTCCTGAAAAGCTTCACGTTTCCTTTGCTTGATCGCCTCAGAAGGAAAGCGGAACAAATCATAAAGCATCCCGGTATCCATGTCCATGGGAATCGATCCATGCTGCAGCAGGACACCTTTATTTCTGGTCTGCGCATTTCCGGATAGCTTTTTACCGTCAGCCATCATTTCGTAAAAAGCTGCTTTTTCAAAACAGACAGCGGTGCGATCTCTTGCTGTATCTTTATCCGGCATCGCATAATCAACCGTAATACCTAAGTTCTTAAACCCTTCCACAAGTCCCTTTGACAAAACATAATAGGCCTCACGTACAGACGCAGGAATACCCGGTTGATCCTCGGAAACGACAATGCTGTATGTCAGTTCATTATCATGCAGTACTGCACTGCCGCCCGTTAAGCGGCGGACAAAATGGCAATTATATGATCGTACTGCATCAAAATCGATTGCTTTATCGCTCTTTTGGAATTGCCCAATAGAAAGCGTCGGTCTGGACCAGCCGTAAAAGCGCAATGTCGGCGGGATTTTCCCTTCACTATGCCAGTTTAATAGCGCTTCATCCAATGCCATGTTCACCGCTGCATCCTGATATCCACTATCCAGAAAATACCACTCCTTATGCAAATCCAGCACCTCCTCCCAGTCGCTAAACACTACATTGTGCCCATTTTTAGTGCCCATTTAAAAAAAAAGCTGCACTTGCATGAAGTGCAGCCCGCTGTAAGGTATACGGGTATCCCATATGCCTTACGTACAAGAGTCACTTACCCACGCTAGTATTACCTATCTCGGGCACAAAGGGTTTAAACGACCATCGTTATTCTCAGCCAAAAAGGCTCCCCTAGTGAAAAATAAATTTTACCAATTTAGTTTAACAGTTCTGAAGATTACTGTAAAGGAAAATTATTCCTTTACGGTATGCCATAAAAACCTATATTAGATACATGTTGGCTAAAAAATTTAAAAGGGTTTGCTCTGGCGGAAGTGCTACCGGCCTATGTCAGCGGGGATATAACCGTATTGAATGCTTGTGGCGATGGGGAAAAGGGGGGGTGAGTAATTTGCGTATGGTTATACAGATATTAGAAGAGTACTGAAAATAAATAAGCTATTTGAAACAGCCGCATTTTTCAATAGAAGAATTCGGCTGTTTTCTTGGAGAAGTCTGAATTGATTTATTTGAAGGGTTGCTGAACTTTTTCTAATCTGCTCAAATAGAAATCGGAAATAGCAATGGAAGCAGCACCAAGGGTACTTGAATATTTCTCCAGTACAGAAAATTTAATATCAGTATTTTCATAATGGTATTGAGACAATCTTTCACGAAATACATGATTAATCGGATTTGAAATCCAATTGCTAAATTGTGATATTCTGTTTCCTATAATAACCATTTCAGGATTAAACGTATTGATAACGTTTGTCAACCCAATTCCTATATATTCTCCTAATGTGTGCAGGATTTGTAAAACCTTTTGATTCCCCATTTTTGCTTCTGTTATGAGTTCTTCCAAAGTAATATTCTCATTGCCTTTTAAAACACTTTGTTTATTTGCATACTGTAAAAGAGCATTTTCCGATGCATATAGTTCCCAGCACCCCTGGTTGCCACAGGGACATTTTCGTCCGTTAGCTTCTATAGTAAAGTGTCCCATCTCTCCTGATATGCCGGACGTACCAGTGTAAAGATTGTTTTGGATAATAATTCCCGCCCCTATTCCAATACCTATACTGATGTATATTAAGTTTGAACTGTTTTTTCCGGCACCGTATAGGTGTTCACCATGTGCACCACAATTTGCTTCATTTTGAATCTTTACTGGAATGTGGAAATCATTTTGAATGTCTGCTTTTAAATCAATTTGCTTCCACTCAAGATTTGGAGCAAATAAGATCTTTTCATTATGATCTACATTACCAGGAACTCCTATACCTATGCCTATAACTCCATATGGACTATCCGGTGCCTTAGTAATTAATGAACCGATAATGAAAATTAAAGTATTTTTTACGTCAGTATATTTATTACTTGTTAATGATCTACTGACCTCCTCCATTATAGTTCCGTTTAAATCCGTTAATACACCTAAAACATAATTAACCCCCAAATCTATTCCTATTGAGTACCCCGCATGGTTATTAAAATAAAGCATAACAGGTCTTCTTCCACCACTGGATTGGCCTGATTCTATTTCATTTGCAAATGATTCTTCAATTAATTCTGAAACCATAGTAGAAACGGTTGCTTTATTCAATCCGGTGATTTTAGAGATCTGTGTGCGGGATAATGGACCTTTATCTTTAATGGAATTAAAAACAATTGATTTATTCATTCGTTTAACAAAACTTTGATCGCCAGTTTGTAGTTTTTTCATATACTCTCTTTTCTCCTCAACAAATTAAGTCTCTTAATTCTATCATAAAACTTGAGGAGAATTCACAGATAACCAAGATGACTTTGTTTAAGTACTAAATGAATTAATGGTTTTACTCTATTTATATAATTGGCGTTAAAAGATTTTACGGTGATTTTGAGTGAAAATATTAGAAAGAAGTTATAGGATTAGAAAAACTATTGACAACGTTTTCAATATAGGAGTAAACTTAGTTTAAAAGATAAACAAAGTTACTTTTAGTTAAATAAAACTGAGAGGAGAAAGAATATTGAGCTACTTTCCAAACATAAACAAAATAAATTTTGAAGGACCAACTTCAACTAATCCTTATGCATTCAAGTTTTACAACCCGGATGAGGTTGTTGGTGGAAAAAGAATGGAAGATTATTTGCGTTTTGCAGTAGCATATTGGCACACATTTACAGAAGACTTATCAGATCCTTTTGGTTCCGGGACCGCTGTACGTCCATGGGACAAATTTACGGGTATGGATCAAGCTAAAGCACGAGTAGAGGCTGCGTTTGAATTCTTTGAAAAACTTGGGGTTCCATATTTCTGTTTTCATGATGTTGATATTGCACCAGAAGGAAATACCTTAAGGGAAACAAATAAAAACTTAGATACGATAGTTTCCATGATTAAGGATTATATGAAGGACAGTAAAACAAAATTGCTTTGGAATACTGCTAACAATTTTACGCATCCGCGTTTTATTCACGGGGCTGCATCTTCTAACAATGCGGACGTATTCGCATATGCTGCTGCCAAAGTGAAAAAAGGACTTGAAATTGGTAAAGAATTAGGTGGAGAAAATTATGTGTTTTGGGGAGGACGTGAAGGTTACGAGACACTCCTTAACACAGACATGAAATTAGAATTGGATAATTTAGGGCGTTTCTTCCATATGGCAGTAGATTATGCAAAAGAAATTGGCTTCGATGGTCAATTTCTTATTGAGCCGAAGCCGAAAGAACCAACTACCCATCAGTATGATTTTGATGTTGCAAGCGGGTATGCATTTTTACAACATTATGATCTTCAAGATCATTTTAAATTCAATATTGAAGCGAATCACGCAACACTTGCAGGCCATACGTTTGAACATGAACTTCACTATGCACGTGCGAACAACGTGTTAGGTTCAGTTGATGCCAATCAGGGTCATCCCCACTTAGGCTGGGATACGGATGAATTTCCAACAGACTTATATTCTACAACTTTAGGTATGTATGAAATTATAAAAAATGGAGGACTTGGACGTGGCGGATTAAACTTTGATGCAAAAGTGAGAAGAGGTTCATTTGAGCCTGAAGATCTATTCCACGCCCACATAGCTGGTATGGATAGCTTTGCAGTAGGCTTAAAAGTCGCGCAGAAGTTACTGGATAATCAAGTACTAGAAAGCGTAATAGAAGATCGTTATCAAAGTTACACAGATGGAATTGGTTTAGATATTGTAGAAGGAAAAGCAGATTTTCACAAACTGGAAGATCATGTGCTTGACTTAACAGAAATAAACCATCAATCCGGCAAATTGGAAAGGCTGAAAGCGACGATTAATCAGTATATGTTAAATGCTTACGCTAATAATTAAGGAATTCACTTGCTGAGGGGGGTTAATGATGAAATATGTCATTGGGGTTGATTTAGGAACGAGTGCAGTGAAGGTTTTATTAGTGAATCAGCAGGGACAAGTAACTCAAGAAGTTTCTAAAGACTATCCCTTAATACAAGAAAAAACAGGGTATAGCGAGCAGGCTCCTCAAGATTGGGTTGACCAAACTGTCGCAGGTCTTTCTGAACTTATTCAACAATTCGAGGGGGATCCTGATGATATTGAAGGAATTAGTTTTTCCGGACAAATGCATGGACTTGTATTGTTAAATGAGAATCAGGAAGTACTTCGGAATGCCATTCTGTGGAATGACACACGTACAACAGCTGAGTGTCAACAAATTTACGATACAGTTGGAAAAGAAAGGTTGCTTCGCATCACGAAGAATCTTGCATTAGAAGGATTTACCTTACCAAAAATATTGTGGGTAAAGAATCATGAGCCTGAGATTTATAATAAAGCAAAGACATTTTTATTACCCAAGGATTATGTACGTTTGAAGCTTACTGGAAAATCAAACATGGAGTATTCAGACGCTGCAGGGACTCTATTGCTGGATGTAATGAAAAAAGAATGGAGTCAAAAAATTTGTGATTTATTAGATATAGATGATAGTTTATGTCCGCCGTTAGTAGCATCCCATGAAGCAGTAGGAACATTAACCCCGGAAATGGCAGAAAAAACAGGCTTATCCAGTTCCACACGCATGTTTGCGGGTGGAGCGGATAATGCTTGCGGTGCAATTGGATCAGGAATTTTAAAAGAAGGAGAAACATTAGTTAGTACTGGAACGTCTGGGGTAGTTCTAGCTTATGAAAATCGTGGTGATAAAAACTTTCAAGGTAAAGTACATTATTTTAACCATGGAGCACCAGATGCCTATTATACAATGGGGGTCACACTAGCTGCCGGCCATAGCCTTACATGGCTTAAAGACGTCTTTACGAAAGATAAGACGTTTGACCAATTGTTGGAAGATGTTGATACGGTTCCACCTGGCGCAAATGGTTTGTTATATACGCCATATATTGTTGGAGAACGAACACCACATTTCGATTCATCCATTCGAGGAAGTTTTATTGGAATGGATAGTTCTCATGAGATGAAACATTTTGTACGCGCAGTAATGGAAGGGATTACATTTTCTTTAAACGAGTCCGTACAGATATTTCGAGATCAAGGAAAGAGGATTGATACCGTCATTTCTATTGGTGGCGGATCCAAAAATGAAACATGGTTACAAATGCAAGCTGATATTTTTAACGCTAAAATCGTTAAATTGTCAAATGAACAAGGTCCAGGCATGGGTGCTGCGATGTTAGCTGCATATGGATGCGGCTGGTTTGAAACCCTTCGGGAATGTACGGAAGAATTTTTGCAAGAAGAAAAAACTTATGAACCGATTGAAGAAAATGTTAGACGGTATCAAACATTATTCGGATTATATAAAAGAATATACGACATGACTGCCTCGTTGTCTGCGGACTTAATGCATTTTAGGGAATAACTTTTTATACTTAATGAACAGGTTTTGCTTTCATTGCCTGTTCATTTATCCAACTGTTAATAATTTTTTATGAGATAAGAAAGCGCTTCAGTATAATCGACTCAAAATAAAAATTGAGGGGAGGACAGGATGAGGGCATAACAATGTTGTTTTAGCCCTTACACATCACATGAAAAAGAAAAATAATAATTCGTATGTGCTTTCAATTGCTTTAATTGCAGCTTTAGGTGGGTTGCTATTTGGTTATGATACAGCCGTAATATCCGGTGCAGAGCAATCAGTGGAAAATTATTTGATTGATAGTTTAGGATTAAGTTCACTAATACACGGATTGACGGTTTCAAGTGCATTAATTGGCTGTATTATTGGCGGGTTAATATCAGGGTATTTTTCCAATAATTTAGGAAGAAGAAATTCCTTATTGTTAGCTGCTACCTTATTTTTAGTTTCTGCTCTAGGATCGGCATATCCGGAGTTCCTGTTTTTTGAGTTTAATGAACCAACAATAGGATTATTGATTATGTTCAATTTTTATAGAATTATAGGGGGTATAGGAGTTGGTATCGCTTCTGCAACCTCTCCAACATATATCGGGGAGATTGCTCCTCAAGGAATTCGAGGCACATTAGTCTCATGGTATCAATTCGCTGTTATCTTTGGACAATTAGTCGTTTATTTTGTTAACTGGGGTATTGCAAGTGGACAACCAACAGCCTGGGTCAATGATATTGGTTGGAGATTTATGTTTGCTTCGGAGGCGATACCAGCATTATTATTCTTTGTATTATTATTTTATGTGCCTGAAACTCCAAGGTATCTGGCATCTAAAAACAAAGAAGATCAAGCTTTAAATATTCTATCAAAAATTAATGGTTCCAAAGAAAAGGCAAAAGAGGTTTTATCCGATATTCGAGAATCATTAGATTCAAAAGAATCTACCGGGAAATTATTTTCTTTTGGGAAAACCGTCATTATTGTAGGGATTCTGCTTTCAGTTTTCCAACAATTTGTTGGTATTAATGTTGCCTTATATTATGCACCACGTATTTTTGAAAGCATGGGTGCAGGGGAA
Source organism: Lentibacillus juripiscarius (assembly GCF_042685205.1). Taxonomy (NCBI): domain Bacteria; kingdom Bacillati; phylum Bacillota; class Bacilli; order Caryophanales; family Bacillaceae; genus Lentibacillus; species Lentibacillus juripiscarius. Next base: position 159,408 of record NZ_JBHUNA010000003.1, on the reverse strand, counting down.
AATGCCTCAATGCTTCAAACAGTTATAATGGGAGTCGTCAATGTAGGATTTACAATTGTAGCTATTCGAACAGTAGATAAATGGGGGCGAAAACCACTCTTAATGATCGGTTCTATCGGAATGGCTATTGGAATGTTTGGTGTCGCAGTACTAGCTCAAAATGAAGTCTTTGGATTATGGACATTGATTTTTATCATATTATATACGGCTTCCTTCATGATGTCATGGGGACCAATATGTTGGGTATTACTATCTGAAATATTCCCTAACAAGATCCGGGGACAAGCAATGGCCTTTGCAGTTGCAGCTCAATGGGCAGCAAACTTCTTTATCTCATCAACCTATCCTGCGATGATTGATGTTAGTGGAGGGTTAACGTATGGATTCTATGGTTTAATGAGTGTTATTTCTGCTATTTTCGTATGGAAGATGGTTCCGGAAACTAAGGGTAAATCATTAGAGCAATTAGAGAGTTTATGGGGGAAAGGAAAAAATAAACAAATGGAGCCGGTAAAGGTAAACAATGAATAAAAGGTAAAGCCTAATCATCAATAAATAGGAGGGAGGACCAGGGAAACCGTGTCCTTTCTCTTTTCTTTTAAAAACAAAATGGAGCTGACGATATGAATATCAAAGAAGAAAATTTAAATGATACTTGGACGGTTTATGTTCTAAAAAGTGACCAGGGGATGGAAGTGCATGTATTAAATTATGGTGGAGTCATAACAAAAATAATGACACCAGATCGGAATGGAAAGATTGAAAACGTTGTGTTAGGTTACCGAAATACTGATGATTATGTATCAAATCCTCATTTTTTAGGTGCTACGATTGGACGGGTGGCTGGACGAATAAAAAATGCTAGTTTGTCCATTGATGGAAAGTTGTACAAACTTGAAGCGAATGATGGACGAAATCACTTGCACAGTGGAACAAACGGGTTTCATCATGTCATTTGGGACGCAGAACCATTTGAATTAGATGATAGTGTTGGAGTGAAGCTTCGTTATTTTAGTCAAGATGGGGAAAACGGTTATCCAGGGAATGTGAAGGTAGCCGTTACCTACACTTTAACAAATGACAATGAACTAGTACTGGACTACTGGGCGTACACGGATCAAACAACTCCTCTTGCGTTAACGAATCATTCGTATTTCAATTTGTCAGGGAATTTACGTGACACGGTTCATGGGCATCAGGTTACGGTTGATAGTCAACAATTTGTAGAGCTCGATGCAGAATTGATTGCAACTGGAAAACGAGTAAATGTGGAGGAGACCTCATTTGATTTCAGGCAAGGCCGTAAACTGGAGGATGGCATTATAGCTGGTAATAAGCAAAACAAAATCGTGGGCAATGGTTATGATCATTATTTTATATTTAATGATCATAATAAAGAGGAAAGCGTAACAGTAAAAGATGAGAGCAGCGGTCGTGTCCTTACTATCGAAACGGATCAGCCTGGAATGGTAATGTATACAGCCAACAATTTAGAAGCTGGACTTGCTTTATTAGAAGGGGCATCAAAAAAGTATTTAGGGGTTTGTTTTGAAACCCAGGCATCACCCGCCTCCCTGCATGAGAAAGACTTTCCGGGTGTGATGTTGGAAGGGGGAGAAGAGTATCAGAAACAAACCGTGTTCCGTTTCGGGGCAGAGTAGTAAAGGATTGTTTTTGGTGCTTTAAGACTATTTAAGTATGCTAATATATTTAATGTTATTATACACTATTACTACCAATAACTCAAACATTTGTTCGATTTCATTTAGATCTTTTTGGTTGGAAAAAGAGGGCTACACGAATTGTCTACAATATTATAGGATGAACGTATTACTTAAATGGTCGGACAATTTAGATGGCAAAAGTCATCCCTTGTCCGAAGGCGATTCATCCCCCATTTATTTCTGGGCTAAAGCCCTTCACAAATGTGGGGGTCTTATCGCCTGCAGATGATAAACATGCCGAAATCTATCGATGACTAATATAGAAGACGTTTTAAAAAGATTTTCGATATGTCCATCAATATGCAGGATGTTACTAAGTAGGGAAAAGAATATTTACTGATTTTTCCGGACTATAAACACCCATCCATTCGATTGTAATCGACACCTCCCAACAAAAATCGCTTTATACCCGTTGACAAAAAAGTCTCCCAACTATATAATTATTTCAACATTAACGTAACCTTATAATTTTATAATTTATGCTTATCAAGAGTGACCGAGGGACAGGCCCGTTGACGTCCGGCAACCTCCTTATTAGAAGGAAAGGTGCCAATTCCTGCAGGATAGTTTTTTTATTCTGGGAGATAAGGCGAATAGATTTTTAGCCTCTTTCCCATTGAAAGAGGCTATTTTTGTATCTATCTATAAATTTATGAGATTAGCTAATCAACAAGGAGGAAATCAATGACAGCATAAGAATTAAAGCAAAACTTCAAACCCTATAGATATACCAGCAATACTTACAACAAGAGGTGAATGTACATGAAGGATGAAAAGAAAAGTAAAAAATTATTGGATCGCATTCCACATCCATTGGCATTATTATTTTATATTGTTGTTGCTGCAGCTATTTTGACGTATATTATTCCGGCCGGATCGTATGAAAGGGAAACCGTTGATGGCGAAACCCGAACCATTCCGGGATCGTTTGAATATGTAGAGAACAGTCCTGTTGGTATTATGGACTTATTTACTTCCATTCCTGAAGGATTCCAGGAAATGGCGGACATCGTCTTTATCACATTTGCCGCGGCAATGATGTTTGGACTTCTGGAAAAAACAGGAATGCTTGAAAATACAATTGGGACATTCGTTCGTAAAATTGGAATTCAAAGGCGATTCCTTATTGTTGTTATTATGACTTTTGTTTACGGCCTTTTCGGAATATTCATCGGACTTGAAAATAATATTGCCCTTATTCCAATTGCTGTTTTATTAAGTGTCGCCATTGGTGGAGATGCAATGCTCGGAGCGGGTATTGGAATAGGCGGCGTGCTTGTAGGATTTGGTCTTTCTCCGTTCAATCCTTATACGGTAGGTGTAGGGCATAAGCTAGCGGAAATGCAACTTTTTTCAGGGTGGCTTTTTAGAAGTATTTTAGTGGTTCTCACTTTATCTGTATTAGCTTATTATAATGTCCGATATTTTAAAAAGATATTAAAGGACCGGGAGAAAGGTCTTGCTAATGACGTCGATGTCCGGGACATGCAGCTTAGTAAACCCCTTGACTCGTATAAGATGAGCAAACAGGATATTGCGATGTTACTTGTGCTTATTACAGGGATTACGATTATGCTTTTTGGCGTTTTTGCAAAAGGCTGGTATATTAATGAAGTTGCTGCGATATTTCTCATGATAGGCATTGTCAGTGGGATTATTGCGAGAATGAATTCCAGTCAAATCGCTAATGTGTTTTCAGAAGCGCTTAAACCTAGTGCATTAGCAGCTATTCTGATTGGTGTTGCAATGGCGACACAAGTGGTGTTGAACAAGGGAAATATCAGTGATACCGTTGCTCATGGTCTATTCTCCGTACTGGAGTATTTACCAACCACGTTGGCTGCTGTATTCATGACCATATCCCAGTCGATTATTAATATTTTCATTCCAAGTGGCAGTGGCCAGGCATTAGTTACGTTGCCAATTATGATACCCGTTGGTGATATGTTAGACATTACACGGCAATCGACAATCTTGGCATTCCAAATTGGTGACGGTCTTACTAACATATTTTCCCCTACATTAGGTGGGTTAATGGCAATGCTTGGATTATGTAAGGTTCCTTATGGAAGGTGGCTTCGGTACATTTTTCCATTTGTCATTATAGCACTCTGTATATCTTGGATTGCTTTAGTCATTAGTGTCTTGATTAATTGGGGAGGAACAATATAAGAAAGCGTTTATAAGGAAACATGATGAAAATGGGTGGTGGCTCACTCCTTTTTTAGTGAAAGGGGGTGATGTGTACGACAGTACGAGCTTCTCACGACCAAAAGGAGCGGTTCGAACAGCCGAAAAGGTTTCGAGAAGGCTTCCCACGACCAAAAGGAGCGGTTCGAACGGTCGAAAAGGTTTCGAGAAGGCTTCTCACGACCAAAAGGAGCGGTTCGAACGGCCGAAAAGGTTTCGAGAAGGCTTCTCACGACCAAAAGGGGCGGTTGGAACGGCTGAAAAGGTTTCGAGAAGGCTTCTCACGACCAAAAGGAGCAGTTGGAACGGCTGAAAAGGTTTCGAGAAGGCTTCTCACGACCAAAAGAAGCGGTTGGAACGGCCGAAAAGGTCTTGAGCACGCTTTGAACAGGGTGGTTGTTCCAAGTATGAAAATAGGACTTGCGCCAATTTTGCTTGGAATAGTAAAACAAAAAAGAGCCCTAAACACACTGTTTAAGGCTCCTTCAATCTGTTATTCCTTTAGTTCAATATTTCCTTCATCGTCTTCTGTAAGCCATCCTTTATCAACGTTTAGATCAATAGCTTCCTGGACGTACTTCTCTGTATTATTGCTGGTGCGGCTGAATCCGAGCTGTTTGGATATTTCGCGTACCAAATCGGCTTTTGGCAGGCGAAGTGCCGCTTTCATTATGTTGTGTACGCCATTAGCATATTCGATCTTACTGATATCCTGCAATGCTCTGCGCTCGTGTTTCGTCACTCGAAAGTCACGGTAGGTTTTGAATTGCTCTTCATCTACCCAAATAAATTTCCCTTTTTCTTCCGTTGTTTCGTAAGATCCCGAATTGGTTAGGGTGTTTTGGATGACTCTTTCCAGCTTGGTACCACTTCTTGAGAATCCCCAGGCATTGATAATTAATTTGGTTAATCTGGAAAAGCTGACCGGTGCTTCTTGATTGATAACTTGCTTGATTTGTTCCCGGATGATTGGTGTGCCTTCGTACGAGTAGAAGTCATCAGTTGGCAAATCAACCTCTTCCAGCACAGCCGGTTCATAAAGGGTTTCTTCCTGTTTCGCTTCTTCAGGTATGGCGAGCTCATCAATTTTAGCACGAATGGATTCCTCTTCTTTTTCGGGCGGCGCTTCCGGCTTGCTATCTGCCACCATTTGCTTTTCGATTGCTTCAAGCCGGGCTAACAATTCCTCCATTTGTTTTTCCTCGTTGTGCCACCATTCCACTGACCAGACTTTAATAATATGCCAGCCTAATCTGCTAAGCATGACGTCACCCAATTTATTGCGGTCACGCGTTGTGGTGCGGCTCGCATATCGGTGGCCATCCAGCTGAATGGCGGCTAAATATTGTCCATTGTTATTTTTATCAACGACTGCCAGATCAACTTTGAAGGCACTGTTACCGACGTTTGTTTCCACCTGATAACCGTGATTCTGCAGTGCTTTCTGTATTTTGGGAATGATGACGTTGGAATTTGCCTTTTTGCTATTTATTCGGCTTTCCATGTTTAATGATAGATTTCCTTTTTTGGCAAATTCCATGAATGCTTTCAGACTATGCACGCCGTCCGCTTTGGTTCGTGATAGGTTAATTTGATCCGGTTCCATGGATGCAACAATCATCATTTCTTTTTTGGCACGGGAAACGGCCACATTTAGACGGCGCCAGCCTTCATCACGATTCAACGGTCCGAAATTCAGGTACATGTTTCCGGTTTGATCAGGGCCGTATCCAACAGAAAAGAGAATAATATCCCGTTCATCACCCTGAACATTTTCCAGGTTTTTAACAAAGACAGGCTCCTGAACTTCATCGGTAAAATATTTCTCCAGAGAGGCGTCCTGTTTAAGTCGTTCATCAATCATATCTTCAATTAGTGTTTGCTGCGGCTGACTGAATGTCACAACACCAATACTTTCATGCTGTTTTTCCGGGCCCGCCAGTCTTGTGAAAATTTCATCGACGATAGCTTCTGCTTCCATTTTGTTTTGTTTCGTTTTCCCACGGTCATAGACACCACCCACATTTCGGAAAGATACCCGTGAGTGAATATCATCAATCGATGGGAAGGTGACGAGTTTGTTTTCATAAAATTGATTATTGGAAAAAGAAATGAGACTTTCATGTTCACTCCGGTAATGCCACCTTAAGTGTTTTTGCGGCAGCCGTATCGCAAGACTATCGTCCAGAACACTTTCCAGGTCCTGCAGGTCAAAATTATCCTCTTCCTGTTTGGTGCCAAAGAAATCCGTTGGCGGCAATTGTTTAGGATCACCAACAACAATGACGTTTTTCCCTCGTCCCATAGCTCCGATTGCTTCACTGGTTGGAAGTTGTGATGCTTCATCAAATATAACTAGATCAAATTTTGGAAATGATGGATCAAGATATTGGGCAACGGACAATGGACTCATCAGCATACAAGGTTTGATTTTCGGCAGCAGATTTTTAATCCTGTCAAATAACTGACGAATGGCAATGCCTCTACCTTTACTTTTAATAGCCTTCGCCAGAATGCCGGGTTCTGAACTTTCAATGGCATTATTCAGCAAATCAGGAATACGATCCATTAATTTCACATATACCTCAATTTTTGTCAGTTCACTGATTTCATCATCAAGGTTGTAAAAGTTGTCGAGCTTATTCTCAAAGCTTGCTTTCGAAAACTGTGATAAACGTTCATTATTTGAGATTTCTTCATCGATCCGGATACGGTAAAATCCGTACAAATAGGCGAGAAGAAGTTCATGATAGCCAAGTTCTCCTGCCAAATATGGTTTCGTCACATGGTGTAATCCAAATGATTCCGCCTCCTGGATAACGCTAGCCAGCTTACAGTTATCCTTCAGCTGTGGCAATGCTTCCAACAAGTAGGCAGCCTTATCTTTGACGTAGTTTGCCCAATCCGGCTGTTCAGGCTCATGTAAATCCGCTGCAACTAATTCCTTCTCAACCGTTTCCCAGTGTTTCATGATGTCTTCATATCCCGTTGTATAAGCGTTCATTTGCTGTTTCATTTGAGAAGTCGACAGCTGCTGCTTATGTTCCTGCAGATTTTGTGCCATAGCTGCCAGTGTATCACGGGACGGCTGCAATTCGTTGATGGTTGATCGGACGTCTGCCATCCATTGTACGGCTTCTTCCATTTCGTCCCACATTCCGGCTCCATCATTCCATAAAACAGGGAAATAGTTATTCATGCGATCATCGTGTTGCTGCAGAAATTCTTGTTTCTCCTGTATATCCCGAATGCCGGTAATAATGGATTCCAATTCATCCGTTTCGATTTTATCCTTTGTTTTCAGGTATTTTTTCAGTTCTTTTTTAATTTTCCCTTTACCAAGTTTTTCTTTCATAAACCAGCTGTTTTCGGCTAGTCTTAAATCCTGTAACAGGGTTTCAGCATTGATTTTAAAAATAGCCTTGTCAAAGCGTTCTTCCATCTTGCCCACTTGTTCATCATGCTGTCTGCCAACTCTAATCACTTCGGCTATTTCCGATTGAAGCTGGTCGAAATGTTCTTTGCCGATAAGGTTTAAATCGGCGTCTGGCATGTTATCCAGATAAGGGATTAGCTTATAAATAAATGTGTACCACTGGTGGTTTTGGCTGTCATGTGATAATCCAAGCTCAAGAAAATCATCTTCCATTTGATGAAGCTTTTCTGCGGCTGGTGCAATGCCTTCTAATTCCGCTTTAATGGTGTCCTGCAGCCCCAGGGAATAATTTGTTTGCTTGATGCCAATCCATGGATTATCAGTTACATTGCCACAGGTTTCTCCAACAACGGCAATGTTTTCAATTAGCTGCTTGATGCGTTTTAGTTTCACTTCATCGACTTCCATGACCTTATCTCGCTCAAATTCGATCATGGTCTGTGGCTCCGTCAAGTCTGAATAGGTTTCAATCATGTCAAAAATACTCTGGCCAAGCGTTGTAGCCTGATGCAGTTCATGGACATATTGATTTAACTCTTTCTTCAGTGCCTTGATTTCCTCAAACTTTTCATCCCAGTTTGTCCCTTTCACTTTACGCTGTGCTTCAAAGGATGTCTCCAATTGTTTGAGGATATCTTTTTTCTGACCTTTATTCGAGTAAACCTCCAGACAAAAATCAGCCAGGCCAATCGATTCAAGCCGATTTTGTACGACACTTAAGGCAGCCATTTTTTCGGCAACAAACAGAACGCTTTTTCCTGTGGCCAATGCATGTGAAATCATGTTTGTAATGGTTTGTGACTTACCTGAACCAGGGGGACCGTGCAATACAAAACTTTGATCTTCACCGGTTGCCAGGACCGCCTCTGTTTGGGTGCTGTCTGAGTTTAATGGCGCATAAATCTTTGCTTCTTCATCCTCTTCCGTAGTCAGCGAATCGGTGAATGAAGCCTGACTTTCCCCAGTATACGTTCCTTCCATTAAGCTTTTCACGACTTTATTTTCTTTTAATTCCTCTGAATGATTCACAAGGTCATTCCACATGACAAACTTGGAAAAGGAGAATACACCAATACTGGCATTTTCGTAAACGTCCCAATTCTTCATTTGCATAATAATCCTGCACATTGTGGTCAGAACTTTCCTTACATCAGCACCATAGTCGTCTTTTGGAATGTTGTATAATCGCGATGCATCAATCCCGAATGTTTGCTTCAGGTATTCAATAAGAGAGATATTGATTTGAATTTCTTCATCCCGTGCCCTGATATAATAGCCTTTTTTCGCTGACATCCTTACCAGATCGACAGGAAGAAGCAGGATTGGTGCAAAGCGTTCTTGGGAATAGGACTTCGGATCATACCATTTCAAAAATCCAAGCGCGATAAATAGCGAATTGGCACCGGTCTCTTCCAGTGTATTTTTGGCTTTCCGATAAAGTTTAACGAGTTCCTTTTCCAATTTTGTCTCTGTCAGGATGGAACGCAATCGGTTATGCTTCATATCATCTGCCAATATGTTGCTGGTCAGAAGTTCCTTTTGATCCCGGAAATCCCGGACCTTATGCCGCCACTCGTTTGGCAGAGGCTGTATAAACACTTTTTGACCCATGGACAGAATATCCTCAATCTGATCCAAACCGGACGTGACAACCGGAATTCCCTGGGTATGAATACGATAGTTTAACAGATTATTACGCAGGCTCATATCAATCAACTTATTTTGCCAATAATTGATTTTACTCTCCTGCTGATTTAATTCACCCGGTGATTCCTCGTTTTCAGGGATAACTTCCACTTTCTCAAAATCAAAGTTGTCATTGATTCTGACAGGTTCTTCCGGTTGAACAGCAGCCTGAATCTTAGTCCCGGCATCTGTCTTCAGTGATAGTGGTTTAATTTGACCAATCCGGCTTCTGCGGACATCAATGAAAAATTGGAAGTAATTCGGTTTGTTCAACGTGTTTTCCGCGGAATGCACCGCACTGTTAAAACTGGCTGTTTCATTGGTTAGTAAAGTGGATTCCACAACAACAATCTCATTAATGCCACCCGCCATATTTTTGGTGAGCAGACTTTTATCATCTTGAAAACTTTCGGCTGATGCAAAATCGTTCAGCCAGAAAGCAGGATACGCATGATCCCGGAAAAATACGACAATAGGGTGGATACCGATTGCTTCTGCACATGCAGCATATAATAGGGATAAATCAAGACAGGTTCCCAATTGCTGTTCTTTTATCATGTCAGGGAAGCGGATTTTCTGTCCGTTTGCTTCAAAGCTCGCGGGTGGATTGGCATATGCGATTTTCTGTGACTGGATAGCCGAAAAAATAGCAGACAGCTGCGCGATAACACGATTGGGATCGCCGCTCTGATAGCCATCCATTGCATTTGAATCCGTGTTTTTCTGCATGATGTTGGACGCTTGTTTGATAATCTCCATCACAAACGGTCGATTAGGTGTAATAAAACTGGAGATGATCTCCGGAAGTACGGTAGATCCTGGCCAGGAATCAAAGGATAGAATGTCGACTGGTAAATTTATATGGTACAGTTCATCCTCACCAGATTTAACTCTTATTCCAAAATGCCCAGTCATGCTTTCTTCCAAATTACTGAGAAAATCTGCTGATAGCTGTATGTCAGGATGGAATTTAATAACTTCTCCGGGGTCAAGTTCTTCAAGATGTAACGTTTTGGGTTCAAAGAAAGAAGGATTAGAAGTTATTTCAATTTCAAGGTTTACGTGTTTATCAGAACTTATGTTTTCAATGGACAAATACTTAATAAATGGAACATGATTCTGCTGCAAGGCAAAACTTACCTTGTCGTCATATTCGTAATCACAAGTTACGGATGGTTCCATAAGTATACCCCCTTTTAAACCACTTTTATCTTATTAGGTACTATTGACTATTATAACAACGAATGAACGTTATTTGTGTAGAAATTTGTTGGAAAGTGGTAGGGTGGGCAAAAAGGTGTATAGCCGTTATATATCTGTCCTCATGACACGTTTTCCTTGTCACATTCGATTATAATGATGAATCCCTTCATATATACAATCGAATAGCGGCGATAAAAGGTGTTACCAGGCAGTGTATTAGCATTAATGCGCATTAATCAGGATGAGTGGACATTACATACGACAGCAGGTGACAAGCAACGGTTAAGAATCCGCTGCTGTAGGCAAGGGGGTATGTGTTTCATATTTATGATTATCTAAAGAAGGATTCGAAACTTATTCATCATAAGGCAAGTACAAGTTTCGTTTGAAATTCCCCTGTGTCTATGTATGGGACGGTATTTACACTTATGTATAATCACAAGGTACTAATGGTTCCACGATTGTATCCCCTTTTGTATCACTTTTTTCTTTCAGAAAGGAAGGAAAAGCCAGACAGAACTTTTGACTGGCTTTTCCGGTTGATAAAATCCTAATTCCGGTTGTGGTTAACTATTCACGGATTCTTCAATACTCGATAATTTGAGAGCTGAACATATTTTTGTACATGTTTTGATGTAAAATAATATAAGGAGTTGTCTTTGAGGACGGTTTCTATTAGTTCTGTTTTAACAATATCTATGGTTGATTGGAAGCAATTGTAGCCTTAAAATCTTCTAAAGTTAATGGTAAAATAGTACTAAATAATAGCCGGTGTAGTTTTGGGGTGTATGGTGCGGCATGCCATTCTTGTTCGTACGTTTCAGAGACCTACTGTGAGTGGGGAAATCAATTATTAGACCATCGCCTACTGTTGAACATTAACCCAGGAGACACGTTGGATTTTTTTGTTTAAAGTGAGTTGGGAATCAGAGGCGGTTAGAACCGTCTCTGATTTGTAGTATGTATTCAATTGTAATATTATTAAGGTAGCATTGTATTTTTTAAAAATAGAGGAAAAGAATAACCAAAAATTTAATTTTTAAGTGATGAATTGATCAGAAAATGAAGTATAGCAAAAATGAGAAGGATGTTGCTATTGAATGCACATAGTCTAAAAAATGAAGTTCAACAAATGGGAAAATGGTGGCACAAATTAATTTTTTTATGTAATAGAAACAACCAATTTAATTCAAATATACCAATCACCGATAGTTTTGAGAAGATAAACGTGAATCTTGTGTTAAGTCAGGAATTGATTCATATATCGCAAAAAAATTATCCATTACATGTGGAAGACATACTTCAGAATGTGATTGTTAACACAAATGAAACATACTTACTCCAGCATATTGACATCCTTTTTGATCCCGTACTACAGGTACATCCCATTCGTTTATTAGAAAATATCAGTAAGAATTATAAGCTTGTTGTGGAGTGGCCAGGAAAATATGAAGATAGTCGGTTGGTTTATGCAGAATATGGTCATCCTGAGTACTTTACTTGTCATGAATTGGAAGGGAAAGTGTTTCTAAAATAAAAGAAATGGGGGAAGAGACATGTTACGTTACGATGAATTAATCTCGTTTGATCCCGTTGAGTCCGTTGTTAAGTTACGGGAAGCAGATGATAAAGAGCGCGCAATTTCACTATTAAACACGTATGTGATTTCAGACAATATGGCAGAGAAATTGATAAATGATATAATGGAAAATCTTCAATTTGATCGCATGGTCGATAACAAAGGACTGCTTATTGTCGGAAATTATGGCTCTGGTAAATCACATTTAATGAGTGTGGTTTCTACAATCGCCGAACAGCCTGGTGCTAGTGAACATTTGCGTCACGAGCAGGTCGCTGAAAAAGCAAAAGAAATAGAAGGTAAATTCAAAGTGATTCGTGCGGAATTCGGTGCCGTGACTATGCCATTACGTGAAATAATTTGTCGTCAACTGGAACAAGGGTTGGCGGATATGGGCATTGAATACACTTTTCCGCCAGCTGATCAAGTCACAAATAATAAAGACATGCTGTTTGAAATGATGGAATTATTTCATGGGCAATATCCGGACAAAGGTCTATTGCTTGTTATAGATGAGCTTCTTGACTATTTACGTGGAAGAAATGAACAGGAGTTAACGCTTGATTTGGGCTTTTTACGTGAAATTGGGGAAGTATGTAATACCACCCGTTTTCGCTTTGTTTCTGGTGTACAGGAAATGTTGTTTGAAAATCAAAGGTTTAATTTCGTAGCCGATTCTTTACGCCGTGTAAAAGAGCGTTTTAAAGAGACACGCATTGTTCACGAAGATATTGCTTTTGTTGTTTCTGAACGTCTATTAAAGAAAAACGAGGAACAAAAGGCACTAATCCGTGAGCATTTAAGTAAATTTAAGAAGCTATACAGTGGACTATCGGAGGACATGGAGACATATGTGAATCTGTTTCCGATTCATCCCGCTTATTTAGAAATATTTGAAAGAGTACACATTGGTGAAAAACGAGTCGCACTCTCGACAATTACAGGTGAAATTAATAAGTTGCTCTCTGAAGAAGTACCAGAGGATGCAACGGGATTGATCTCATTTGATCGATATTGGACATACATTGAAGAGGATTCTTCTCTACGTTCAGATGATCGGGTAAAAGTGATAATGGATAAAGTGGATACCTTAAAAGGGACGATTCAATCCAGTGTGAAGCGTCAGTATAAATCAATTGCCACACAAATGGTGAATGCTTTGGCAGTGTTTCGTTTAACAACCGAGGATTTAAAGACTCCAATTGGATTAAATTCTGACACACTTCGAGACAAACTTTTCTTGAGTCTACCAACATTGCTTGATTTTGAAGACGATGCAGCAGAATTTTTACAAACAACAATCGAAGCGGCAATGAAAGACTTACGAAATGCAGCAAGCTTTCAATTTATTTCTTTAAATAATGATAATGGCCAATATTACATCAATATAGATGAATCCATTCCTGTCGATGAATTAATCCAGAAACGTGGAGAAGGTTTATCGGACCATCAATTAGATAGCTATTACTTCGAAGTATTGAAACAAGCAACAGAAGTTTCTGAAACATCTGCTTATGTGTTTGGATACAAAATTTGGCTTCATGAAATTCCATGGATGGATCGGCGTGTAAAACGTGAAGGATATCTTTTCTTTGGCGCGCCGAATGAGCGGTCAACTGCGCAGCCAGAAAGAGATTTCTATATTTATATGCTTCAACCATTTGTAGAGCCAAAGTTTAAAGATGAACAAAAAGAAGATGAAGTATTTTTCCGTCTCGAGAAAAAGAATGATTATTTCATTCAATTGTTGCGTTTATATGGTGGAGCAGGAGAGATGTATGGTGACACAACCACTAATAAACAGCTATATAAACCTAAAATGGAGGAATATAAAAAGAAACTTGTCAAATGGATTAAAGAAAATTTCGTTGATGCGTATGAAATTGTATATAAAGGAAAAAAAGCGGGTGTCTTGGAGCACGGAATGTTTTTACCAAGCAACCCTGATACATTAGTTGAGCTGGTAGATTCCGTCGCCCAGGATTTACTATCACAATGGTTTGAAGTGAAATATGACGAATATCCTTCTTTCCGCAAGCTAGATAGCTCCTTTTTAACCAGAAAGAATATAGATACGTATGTAAAAGACGCGCTGAATTATTTGAATGGTAAGATGACGAATCAAGGAAAAGCGGTTCTTGATGGGTTACTTCTAGTTGATCAACAAGGGAATCCAACAACTAAAAATTCGGGATACGCGAAATGGGTTACTGGTTTGCTTGATAGCAAGGAAAACGGCCAAGTATTGAATCAGAATGAATTAATTGAAGTGATTAACACTTCTCAAGGGACACCAGATCAACGACGAACGCAAAAGTTTGCCATGGAGCCTGAATTACTTGTTGTCATTCTTGGTGCGCTTATTCAGGATGGTAAAATTGTTGTCACGATTGATGGCACGCAGTATGAGGCAATGAATTTTAATGAATTTGTTCGACTACCTATTCAGGATATAACGTATTTTAGTCATATCAAAAAGCCAACTGGATTGCCTGTAAAAGAAGTACAAGCTTTAATGGATTTGTTTGATTCCATAAAAATTGACTTTTCAAATCAAGAAAAGGTTGATTTTGCCATTAAACAAATTGTTGCTGGTGCCAAGAAAGCAACAAATCGTACTGTTGAGATGATGGCTAATTTAAGAACGAAATTCCAAGTGTGGGATGGTCCACTGTTCACAGCAGAACAAATTAAAGAAAAAGAAGAAAAACTTTCTAGCTTGAATGATTTCTTACAAGGACTGCAAGTATATAATACGCGTGCAAAAATGATGAATTTGAAATTTGATATCGATCGTATTCATCAAGAAAGGGAAAATTTACAGCTTTTAGACACCTTAGAAAATCTGCAAAAGAAAATTAATGAATTTACAAAAGTAGCCGACTATCTTGTCAAAGCAAAATTTGTCGTTTCCCCAAGCAAAGACTGGGTTGATGGAGTAAGTGTCGCATTGGATAATCTAAGTCTCGCTTTAAAGAATGACGAAGGTTGTATAAGTGAGATCCAAGAGTTAGAACGACTGAAAAAGGTCTATATCGATTATTACTTGTCCTTACATCAACAAATGCGCTTAAATGCAACGGAAAGTAAAAAGAAATCCCAATTATTACAAGATGAACGTTTTGATGCCTTAAACTTATTAGCTTCAAGAATTGACTTATTACCCCATGAAGTTTATAAGGATTGGCAAGATAAAATGGGGACGTTACGCGTTTGTTACCATCTAACGACTGATAAATTGCAGCATTCACCAGAATGCCAGGAGTGCCACTTTAACCCAAGAGAAGAACAATTAAAGCAAAAGCCATCATTATCTGAACTGGAAGAGGAATTACAAGGGCTATTAGACACGTGGACAGAAACATTATTAACGAACTTTAATGATCCTGTTGTCAAAGAAAGTATTGATTTGCTGGAAGAAAAAGAGAAACAATTAATTAATGACTTTGTGGATAAGCAAGCGTTCACTTTACCAATACCAATCAATCTTATTAACGCTATTAACAAAGTGCTTAAAGGTATACACCAAGAACAAGTAGAGCTAGAACAGGTGAAGAAAATGTTCGGTGATGGAAATCCAATTACCGTAAAAGAAGCACGAGAAAATGTAGACAAGTTACTACGAGCACTGGTAGGTAACAATGACCAAGATCGTGTACGGGTAACCGTTAAAAAATAGGAGGAACATACTATGACAAATGAAAATGAACAATTTTCATTTGAAGAAGAAATATCTAATGCAGACAACCAACCCGTTGTCTGCTTAGGTATGACTTTTGAAAATGATGATGAGCGACGAGAATATTTTCGGGATGAATTAAAAAAGAAATTGCCGGAATTGAAGGAGATAGAAGGATTTCCTATTGGTGAAGATGAAGATATTATTGCTTTGTCGGATCCGCCATATTATACGGCTTGCCCTAATCCTTGGATTAATGATTTTATTGGGGAATGGGAAAGAGAAAAAACTAGGATAAACACTAGTTCCTCAAATGAACAATACCATCGTGAACCATTTACAACAGATATAAGCGAGGGAAAAGGAGATCCTATCTATAGTGCTCACACTTATCATACTAAAGTGCCTCCAAAAGCAATCGTTAAGTATTTACTTCATTATACCAAACCTGGAGACGTGGTGTTGGATGGATTTTCGGGTACAGGAATGACGGGAGTCGCAGGTAACATATGTGGGGATGAAAAAAAGGTTAAGGAATTAGAATATAGTATTAATTCAGAAGGAGATATAAAAGACAAAAATGGTAACACATTTTCTAAACTTGGATTTCGTAAAACAATTCTATCCGATTTATCTCCCATTGCAACATTTATAGCTAAAAATTATAATACTCCGATTTTAGTTAACAGTTTCTATCAAGAAGCAAACGAAATAATAAATGATGTAGAAAAAAAGTGTGGATGGATGTATGAAACAAAACATAGTAATGGTGATCTAGGAAAGATTAATTACATGGTTTGGAGCCAAGTATATAATTGTCCAAATTGTACCGAAGAGTTAGTTTTTTTTGATATTGCTGTTGATTATGAAAAAGGAAAAGTACATAAAGAATTTAATTGTGTACATTGTGGAGTTAAGTTGAATAAGAAAAGTTTAGAAAAATCATGGGAAGTAAACTATGATAAAAAGTTAGATTGGAATGTAGAACAAGTTAAAGAAGTTCCTGTTCTTATCAATTATACTTATAGCAAGAAGGAATATTTTAAAAAATTAGATTCCGAAGATTATAAAGTTCTAAATAAGGTAGATAATTTTGATATTCCCTATAAATTTCCTATTGATAGAATGCCAAAAGGGGATGAAGCAAGAAGAAATGACCGAACAGGGATTACTCATGTCCATCATTTCTACACTAAAAGAAATTTGTACACACTATCTTATTTGAAGTATAGAATTGATCAGAGTAAGCATCGTGATGCTCTACTACTGCTATTTACAAGTCATCTCATAAATCTTTCAAAATTAAATCGCTTTAGACCAGGAGTTTCTTTTCCTTATAATCCATTAAGTGGTACTTTGTACATAGGTTCTCAAAATTCTGAACCCAATGTACTGGACGCGTATAAAAATAAATTAAAGAGGTTTGAAAAAGCTTTTTTTGTTGGTCAGAAAAATGTCGTAGTGGGGACTAGTTCTCAAACCAACATATTACTTGATGATGATTCAATTGATTATGTTTTTACAGATCCACCATTCGGTGCAAACATTATGTATTCTGAATTAAGTTTTCTTTGGGAATCTTGGTTAAATGTTAAAACAAATAATGGTTCAGAAGCGATTATTAATAAAAGTCAAAATAAAAATTTAGGCTCTTATCAAGATTTGATGGAGAAAAGTTTTAAGGAATATTATAGAGTTCTTAAACCAGGGAGATGGATAACAGTTGAGTTTAGTAATTCTAAAGCTAGTGTTTGGAATGCTATTCAGGAAGCAATACAAAAATCTGGTTTTGTGATTGCTAATGTTTCTGCGTTAGATAAACAATTAGGTAGCTTTAAGGCTGTAACAACTACCACCGCGGTTAAACAGGACTTAGTAATCTCTGCCTATAAACCGAAAAAAGAAGATATATTTAAAATAAAGGAACAAAGAAATACAGAAGATTCGGCGTGGACATTTGTAGTTCAACATTTAGAACAATTACCAATATTTATAGGAAAACATGGTGAAGCTGAATTTATTTCTGAACGCACTCCAAGAATTCTTTTTGATAGAATGATAGCATACCATGTCCAAAATGGCTTACCGGTACCTTTATCTTCATCAGAGTTTCAAGAGGGTATTTCACAGCGTTTTCCAATGCGTGATGGCATGGCCTTCTTAGAAAATCAAGTTGCTGAATATGATAAAAAGCGCACATTGGTAAAGGAATTTTCCCAACTAAGTCTATTTGTTTCTGATGAAAGTAGTGCCATTGAATGGATTCGTCAACAATTAATGAAAAAGCCACAAACGCGTCAAGATATTCATCCGAACTTCATGAAGGAAATTCAACATATTGCGAAACATGAATTGTTACCTGAATTAGATGATCTGTTGTATCAGAATTTCTTGCTTTATGAGGGAGATGGCTCTGTACCAGACCAAATTATGGCTTATTTTCGGAGAAATTATAAGGATTTAAGAGATTTAGAGTCAAATGATCCAAAGGTGGTTGAAAAAGCCAAAAATCGTTGGTATGTGCCTGATGCAACCAAGCAAGCCGATTTAGAAAAATTACGTGAAAAATCACTATTACGCGAGTTTGAAAGTTACCTTGAACAACTAGAAGGAAATAAAAAGAAATTGAAACAATTCCGTACAGAAGCTGTCCGTGCTGGATTCAAAAAGGCATACAGTGATAAGGATTTTGAAAAGATTGTGAAAATAGGAGAACGTCTGCCTGAGAAAATCATTCAAGAGGACGATAAGTTGCTCATGTATCTTGATAATGCTTGTATACGTCTAGGATTGTAGAAGGTGATGACATGCTCGGATGGCGGGATGCGATTATTGGGAAAATTCAATATCAACAAACCAAATTGATTTTGGTCCATGATCTCGATTATTTACTAACTGATGAGTTTATATTGCGGGAACTTGGAAATCGTGGTTTTGATATCATTCGGTTTGAAGATAGTGTGACGTTTCGCTACTTGTATGAGCAACAATATCGTTTGGGTTCCTCTTCACCGCAGCTTGTTATCTATACGAATGAGGATATTGTATTTCCTTATGAATTTCAAAAACAAGCATTAGAGATAGAAATGGATTTACAGTATATTTTTCCAAAGTTTTCCGCACAAATTATTCGACAAATAAATCGGGATGATTTTGATGCCCTGTATACTGTTCATAAACAGTATACAGGCTCATCTTCAGACCAAGAAACATTGGAATATATCATTAAACACCTATATAAAATCCCATATGATGTGATGGACTCAGAGGTGGATTTATACAAGTCTTTGTTATCAATTCATTATAATAACATTGATTTACCAAAGGTAGTACAAGACCTCCTTGTTCATGAATGGGAGCAGATTTCTGCTTTTCAAAAGATTCCATTGGAAGAAATCATTTCATCCCAAACTCATTTTTATCACTTTATGGAACAAAAATGGGCTGAGTTCGTTGAAGAATTCATACAAGTTCAACAGACACAAATTAATGATCCAACAGAAGTTTATCAAAGCCACCCGTTATTGAACGGGGATGTAAGGCGATTGATGAATGATTTATTTATGGAAGGTTTTCTCGCCAAGGTAGAAGCATCATCAGTGGAATTTATTCCTACTTGGATGCGCTTCGGAATTGAAGAGAATGTAAATGAAGAAGACAAAGAGATTAAATTGACCCATTTAAGGGAGAAAATTGTTGAATCGTTGCAAAATGCTACTCTTTATAAAGATTGGTTAGAAATAATCGGCTTAATTGGGGAATTTAAGTTAACTGCCATTTTGAATGACAACCATAAAATGGATACTGACAACCTGATGAAAGCTGTCAATGAAAAGTTTATGAAATGGATGACCACACAGTTTCATACATTAACAAGTTTGCCACCGTATCCAAAACCAAAGCTTGTGCATCATATACCACATGTAATTGATAAAGAGAGAAAGAATAATGAAAAAGTAGCACTATTAGTTCTTGATGGCATGAATTTTTCGCAATGGAAAATGGTACAAAAGTACTTAAGAGAATATCAATTTTTGTTTGACGAACAACAAGTATTTGCATGGATTCCAACATTAACTTCTGTATCAAGACAAGCCATATTTTCTGGGAATATCCCATTAACATTTAGTCAAACCATTCATACAACCACATCAGAAGAAAAACTATGGAAGTCCTTCTGGGAAAATCAAGGTGTTTTAAAACAGTATGTTGCCTACCAGAAAAGTTTAGGAAAAGAGAAATATGACCGGCAAAATATAAAGGCTTTAGCTAGAAGGTCGACAAAGGTATATGGGGCAGTCATTGATGTGATTGATCAATTTACTCACCATGCTGTGTTAGGGGAGAAAAGTATTACCTCTGATCTTAAGTTATGGTTAAAAACAAACTATCTCGTGAATCTCCTTAACGATTTAATGGCCAATGGTTATACCGTCTATCTGACCTCAGACCATGGGAATACAAATGCAATTGGGATCGGGCGCATTTCAGAAGGCGTACTTGTTGATCAAAAAGGAGAACGGGTACGGGTTTATAGCGATACCACACTCTATGAGGATGCAGCATCTAAGTTTTCTGGAGTTAAATGGCCAAGTGTTGGATTACCAGAGAATTATAATGCATTACTTGCAGAATATGGTCAAGCCTTTGTTCCTAAAAATCATTCAATTGTTACACATGGTGGTATTAGTATCGAAGAAGTGATTGTTCCTTTTGTTAAAGTACAAAAAAATAAAGGAAGTGGATTGGGTGAGTAAACCAGTCGGATTTGATCAAAAAGTGTTGTTAAAGCATTTAGATTTCACAGCAAATCAAACCCAAAAGTACACACGTAAAGAAATGTATACAATCTTGGATGGCTATTTACGAGACGATATAGCTGGTGCTAAATCCCGAAAGAATGCCATTACGATGTTAATGAAAATTTGGTATTTAGTTGATAATGACTTGTTACCAGTCCGTGATCAAATTCTTGACCAGTATAGCCAATTAACAAAAGAAGAGCGAACATGTGTTCATTGGGGGCTAACCATGGTTGCCTATCCATTTTTTAAGGATGTTGCCAATGAATTTGGTCGTCTTTTTCAATTACAAGATGAAGTTACGAGTACAGCGATTGGGAAACGAATGAAAGAGTCGTATGGAGATCGTCGTCGTGTAGAAGTAGCAACGAGTGCAGTCTTAACGAGTATGAAGTCCTGGGAAATGATTCAAGCAATTGGAAAACGTACCTATAAGGCAAATGAAAAGCTATCTATCACGCATCCTTTTATACATGCATTCATTGCTCAGGTTTTATTAAAATTATTGGATAGCAACTCACTCCAAGTTGAATTTATTCATCATCACCCTTTATTTTTTCCGTTCAATTATGAATTGGATGTATTAGGGTTACAGGATTATGAAGCACTTTCTTTCCATCGTCAAGGTGTTAAGGATTTAGTAATTGAGAAAAATACAATCTAAAAGCCTTATTCAACCCTGAATAAGGCCTTTTACGATGGAGGTGACAGGTATGTTAGCTAACGGGGATATTGTTTCGGGTACATATTTTCCAGAAGCTGTTGAAATAAAAAAGTGTGAATCAGTAGCAGAAGACTTCTACATTATTGAAGCGATTGGTCAAGAATCAAGTAAATTTTATGAAGTGATGGTGGAAAGTAAAGAAATAAATGAATTCCAACAGATCAATAATAAAAAGGAATCCGGTATCCGGGCTGAGGATGTACAGAAATATGTTCAATACTTATTACTAAAAAATGAAGCGAAATTTTCTCATACAAAAGCATTGGGAAATCAAAATGTAATACCTTTGCCACACCAAATCGAAGCAGTATATGGAAGAATGCTCCAAGTACCACAAACAAGATTTTTACTGGCAGATGATCCTGGTGCCGGTAAAACAATCATGGCTGGGATGCTTATGAAAGAGCTGCAGGCACGTCTAATGGCCAATCGAATTCTGATACTTGTTCCACCACTGGTACTTAAACAGTGGCAAGAAGAATTAGATCAAAAGTTCGGTTTGCATTTTCATATCATAAATCGGAATGTGGTTAAGGAATATGGTGGCAAAAGTCCATTTACAGCAAATGCCTATTGTCTTGCTTCAATGTACTGGGCTATACGAGATGATGTCAAAGCATTAATACAAGAATCTGATTTTGACCTAGTTATCATTGATGAAGCACATAAGATGGCTGCATACACACAAGGAACGGCTAAGAAAGTATTTCGTACCAAGCTTTATCAGTTAGGTGAATCAATCTTAAGGAAGGCTGAACATTGCTTATTACTAACAGCAACTCCACATAAAGGGGATACGGAAAACTTCCGCCATTTGATGAAGTTAATTGATGAAGACGTTTTCTCAAATACGGCAATAAATGAAAGTATTTATGAAAAAGCAAACCCTTTTATTATTCGGCGCCTAAAAGAAAATCTTAGCAATTTTGATGGTACGCCAATTTTCCCTAAACGTACATCAAAGACCATCCAATTCCAGCTCACAGATGAGGAATTAGAATTGTACGACGCTGTTACAGAGTACGTACGTCATTACTTTAATCGAGCGATTAACAATGGTAGTCAAAGTACAGCATTTGCGATGATGTTGTTACAAAGAAGACTAAGCTCTTCGATTGAAGCGATTTATTTATCTCTGCGCAGAAGGTATAAACGTTTAGTTAAATTATATAAACAAACAGAGAAAGAACGAAAAAAATATGTTAATAAAGTGAAGAAGTTAGATACGGATGATTATTTAGAAGAGAGCAATGAACAACAAGAAAAATTGGATGCTCAGTTAGTGCAGTCTACTGATGTTATTGATATGAATGAATTGAAAAAAGAAATTCTAGCGATTAAGGGGCTTATTAAACAAATAGAGCACATTAAACTTTATACAATCGAGAAAAAATATGAAGAATTAGAAGAAACACTATTTGGTGAAGACGGATTACTATTACAACAAGATGAAAAGATTATTATTTTTACTGAATCAGTAGACACTCTAAATTATTTAGAAGAACAATTATTAAAACGAGTTCCAAAAGTGGCCAAAATCATCGGTGGATTCCCAATGAATAAGCGTCGTCAGCAAGTGGAGATGTTTCGAAGTGAGTGTCAGATTATGTTGGCTACAGATGCTGGTGGTGAATCAATAAACTTACAATTCTGTAATCAAATGATTAACTATGATATACCATGGAACCCAAATAGGCTTGAGCAGCGAATGGGTAGAATCCACCGAATAGGCCAAAAAAATGAAGTATTCATCTTTAATTTAGTAGCCAAAAACACACGCGAAGGTAGTGTAATGGTTCGTTTGCTGGAGAAGATGGAGAAAATGAGAACAGATTTAGGATCTGACTTAGTGTATGATTTTATTGGTGAGGTGCTAGAAGATCAATATGATAGTTTGGCTAATTTAATGCAAGAGGCTGTTGTAAATCGTGAAAAACTTGAAGAAGTTATCGCTAACATGGATAAGACGTTATCAGATGAGAACGAAAGGTTACTAAACTTAGTTGAGGAAGAGCGTCTGACAGAAGAAGAGATTGATTTGCCACAGTTAAAACGACAAACAAATGAATGGTTTGTAGAACGTATCCCAAAACGCTTTTATGCCGATTTCACCTCCTATGTGCTAGGAAAGAAACGTGTACGAATACAAAAGTCTAAAGATGAAAAAATCATGCGAATTGAGCGATTGCCTAAGTTTATTCGTGACAATATGCCTGATTCACGCGACGAACAAATACAAAGCTATCGTTTTACCAACTCAGTAAACACTGAATCAGAGGATGTACCATTAATAACAGATATACACCCGTTATTCCATGTTGGACTTCAGTTAATGAAAAAAGAAGTAGAAGGTAGATCCTGGCAGCATTATATTGTCTCAGCTAATGTACCGGAAAAACTACATGTGGAAATTTATGAAATTACGATTACGGATGGAACAGGTAAGGAGCTAGAAAGACGCTTTGTACATTTGGCCAAGCGTGAATCCGGAGACATTTTAACATTAAACCCGAATTGGATTTTCCTATATGAATTTGCACAAGAAGATTTAAAGGTTGAAAATACCATTGCTAATCAAAGTGGCAGTGAAATCATGAAACAGTCGATATCAGTAAGACAAGAGGTATTATCAAGTAGGCAAAAGCAATTAAATAAAATGCATACATTTCTAGAAAAGTCATTTAATCAGCAATATAGGGATACATTAGATAAGCTTGAGACTTACCAACAAGAAAATACTGACAATAAAAACAGTGCTCTTATTAATCAGATGAACGCTAAATTAATTGACCTCGATCAAAAGAAAGAGGAACGTTTAAATTTAATTAACCGTCAAAAAAACGTATCAATGAAGCCACCAAAGAAAGTGATCTCATTAGAAGTGGACTCCCTTGGACATAGTCATCGGGTGCTTGCGTCAGATTATTATGAGACAATCATTCAATATGAAAAAGCAAATGGTCGGTTAAATGTAAAACAATATGACAATTTAGGATTGATAGACTTTTCTAGTGAAAGGTTTAATGGGGAAGAAAGGTATATATTACTTACTTCAGATCCTGATTATATGTTGAGTGATCAGGAATTGGAAGACTTACACGATGTGGTGGATATGTTGTACGTTTATGTGGTGAAAGATGGTATGGTGGTAGAAGAACGTTCAGTGATAGAGGAAATGTAACTGAATGAAAAGAAAGATGGGGATTTTGGCTTCCCAATATCCAGAGATCATTTGTAATAGAAAGAAGAACAAGTAGAAAGATTATTTGACTCAATTTTATGTGAATATCCAATCAGCATGTTATTATTTTTGGAAAACGAAAAGAAATATTACAAACAGTAGGTAAAGCTGAAGATGTTCTTAAGCGGTTAAATTATCGTTTGAAAGAAGTGGATTATATTGTCGGTATCCATTTCATTTAAAAGACTTCATAGATTAAGCAAATGGTGTTTTTCTCTAATTGGGATAGATGTTAGTTATTTTCAAAGAAATAATCTGATTGGCGGAGAATAATTTTGATGGAATCAAGCTTCAAATTAAAAGTGAATAATTCAGAGGATATAAGACATCAGGTATATATTGTTGATGTACCATTGTCATCGTTAAAAAAGAAAAGAAATAGATATCGTTTGAAGATCAAGAAAAAATACACATATCAAAAAGCGGTTGTTAAAGCTATGTTAGATAGTTCTATAATTCAAAATAAGCAAAATATTATCGGAGATTATTTTGATATCAGATTCGATGATAATAAAATCAATATATTCTTAGAAAAGCAAGTTAAAGATAAAAACCTCATTAAAAAAATGGGCAGATACCGGATAACCTATATGCCGGTTGATACTGATAGGTTATCGATAAAAGTGAAGAGCCACTTTAGGCAAGTGTTTTATAAAAACGTAATACTTCCGCGTATAAAGAAGATGAGAAGCAAGGAAGAACATATAAAAAAACAGAAACAGAATAAAGGAACCTACACCCTTGAGGATTTACGCAGGAGTGATTTTCAATATGCGGATAAGTTTCCTTACCACCACTCTCCAAATAGTGACGGTAACAGATCAAGAAAGGAAGTATTTGGAGGAGCGTTTTCAGGCGTATCAAAATCAGGCGGAAAACGGAAACGAAAGTAGCAGAGATCATATTTTCTTGCTCGTTTTAAGCATGGGGACGAAGGTGTTGGAATCCTTCCTTCGACAAGCAAAATTAAAGGAATCATGATAATGGGGACAGGCCCCGGACATAGAGGAAATTTATCAGGAGATGGCGGACTAGTGGAAGGGAGAAAGGAACAGGCTATCCTGGGATGGGAGGCTTGTTTTCCTCTATAAAATACGTGGTGTTATCTCTTAATGATGTCATTTTTTCTTTTTTTGAAGGAATTCAGGTAATTATTGTCGTATATTTAAATAATAGTAACTATGGAAGAAAAAATACATTAAGGGGGATGTGAGCGCATGTATTTACAAGATATTTTGCCTAAAATGTCCAAATTGTATCTCGGGCGAATTGTGGATAGTTTTCTTAAAGATGTGCGGATGGAAACAGAAGAAGAAATGCGAGAGATTATTATCCGGAATGTGGATGAATTCCAGAATAATGAACGTGTCCAAAGAAATTTGAACTTCAATATAGAATCAAGGGACATAGCAGTCTTAAATGAAATGATTTTATTGTCTTTAATGGAGCAGCAAAATTATATCTTAAGTGAAAACGATTTACTTAAGGAAGTTAATAAGCTGGAAACTGAAATTGTAAAGCAGAGTGCTGATGATGCCTATATTAAAACTGCCATTCCTCAGGATGCAGAAAGGATTTATAGTGCCGTGTTGGCAGAAGCATGGAAAAAAGATGATTCATTAAACGCTCATGAAACGAATATATTAAATGTTTTGCGTGCGGAGTTAGAACTTTCTAAAAGAGATCATTATTTATTGGAAAGTCGTATTGGTCGCTTTCCACAAAAGGGTAATAAACTCCATTCAAGTAAGCAAATTGATCGTTCTCTAAAAAATCTGCAGTCAAGGGGCCTTATTCTACGCTTTAAGGAAGATACCTCGTATTATATAATACCAAAAGAAATTGCTCGCATTGTCCGTTATAAAATGGGTGGGGAGCTAAGAAATGAAGTTTATGAAACGCTACTTAGTGATTTGAATGTCAATCAATTAAAGGCCATTCTGACTGATTTGAACATAGGCACCAGTGGCAAGAAAGACAATCTTGTTGAACGGATCATTAAGCACAATATCCTTCCATCAACTGCACTAAAGGCTTTTGGAACGAAGGAATTATCCGATATATTAAAAGGGCTGGAAGGCGCCAAGGTAAGTGGTACGAAGGATGAAAAAGTACAAAATATAATTGACTACTATGAAAATTTATCGACACCCAACTCTACCGATCCCACTGATGAAAGGTCCCGTCTATACGATTTTTATGAAGAGCTGGCTTCGAGAGACTACAAAGCCTTGCGTGTTAATAAAGTCATTGATAAGGATCTTGATGTCGAAAAATATTTTGAAGAAGCGACATGTTATTTGTTTGAAAAGAAATTGGGAGTAGAATTAGTGGATATGAAGGGCTCTAAACATGCTGATGGTAAACTAAAGTATAACGCTAAGGAAGTTATATTATGGGATAATAAAAGCACCGAAAAACCTTATACTTTCCCTGAAGATCATTTCAACCAATTTTTAGGCTACATTCGCTCAGATGATATGCGGGTAACAACTTTTTTAATTATCGTGCATGATTATACAAAGGATGCTGTTGCACAAGCGCAGAAACTAAAAGCATTCTCCGAACAAGACACGGATGTAGCTTTGATAAAAGCATCGGATTTAAAGTATGTTGCGGAAGAGTGGAGAAGTTTTTCTGATCAGAAATCTCCAGAATTTAATCTCCAAGTCTTTGATCTTACAGGCGAATTAAATCGTAATTTATTATTGAGTAGAATGTCATGGGTGTTGTAATCTGTTACTAGAATCCACGCAAGTGAGCGACATAGCTCCGAGTTACTTAAATGTTTGTCAATCTAATCCTGGATTCGTGCTGATGCGTATTGGGTGGGTATGAATTGACTAATCTAAATTATAGTGTACATTGTAACTAACAGTACCCACCACGCCTCTTTTTAAGCGTACCACGGTGGGTCATTTTATTATATATAGGCGAATGAATTTCATAAATACTTTTTTTCTTAATATACGAACTTATAACTGAAAATACACTTAATCATTCGTACTCTACCTTAGAAGATTGGAACGGAAGGCGGACGACTCCTGCGGGATAAGAGGCCTACATGAGACCCCGCAAGGCGTTAGCCCAAAGTAAAGCTTCCATGAGTAAGCTTCGACCTGCGAGGAGTGCTGCATCCACGACCACACTTGCAACACGACGAGCATGAGGAGGCTCATCAGCCGCCCGCGGAAAGCGTCCGCCTGAAGTGGAAATCAAACGCAATAACCTAATTGTTCGTATTTTAAAGGTAGATATTGAATTATGAAATTCACTCAGGCGAATAATAATAAAATGATTCATTATCCACTTTTTAGAAATAACTGTGATCATTATGGGAGAACTTTTTTCACGTAGCTTGTTCCTGACTGCCTGCTCCATTTCCTCACCCTTCCTTTTCGTGTTCGATGTACGTGCTGCTGGTATAGAAAAAGATATGTTCGGCTTGTGCGGTTGTTTGTTTTGTTCCACATTATCCCCCCATTCACCATCACCATACAAACGCCATTTTTTATTTTCTACAGTACAAGTTACAGGCTGAACGATTTTTACCAATATTCCAATACCCATTGATTTTTATTGGAAAGTCATAACACGAAACGTATAATAGATACATCTAACCAAAGGAGCATCAACCTATGTCTACGGAAAAATTATTTTACCAGGATTCGTATATGCGCGCTTTTACTGCCAGGGTGTTAAAGGCTGAAAGGGATGAGCAGGGGCATTTCTATGTAGTGCTGGACCGGACAGCTTTTTACCCTACAGGTGGTGGGCAGCCGCATGATACCGGTACATTGAATAGTGTGCATGTTTATGATGTGGAAGAAATCGGTGGGGAAGTGCGTCATTACATAGAAGACCCTGTTGACGTACATCATGAGATTGCAGGTGAAATCGACTGGGAGCGGCGGTTTGACCATATGCAGCAACACGCTGGTCAACATATTCTGTCGGCGGCATTTGCGGAAATGGTTGGCTATCAAACGGTCAGCTTTCACTTGGGACAGCAGATTTGTTCAATCGATCTTGATGCGGTGGACTTGACGGATGAGGAGATTATGCAGGTCGAGAATAAGGCAAATGATATTATTTTGGAAAATCGTCCGGTGGAGACGAGGTGGGTGTCAGCGGAAGAACTTTCGCAGTATCCGCTCCGAAAAGAAGTATCCGTTTCCGACAATATTCGGCTCGTCATTATTCCGGATTTCGATTATAACGGCTGCGGCGGGACTCATCCTAATTCAACGGGGCAGGTGAGTGCGCTTAAAATGTTGCATTGGGAAAAACAGAAGAAAAAGGTACGGGTCTATTTTGTTTGTGGTGGCAGGGTATTGAATGAGCTGGGCGCAAAACATAAAGTGATTTACGGTTTAACCGATACATTGAATGTGCCACAGGAAGAGTTGAATGAAACAGCAATACGAGCGTTACGGCTGAATAAGGATCAGGAGAAAACGATAAATGAACTGAAAAGCAAACTAATTGATTATGAGGCTGAGGCCTATATTGAACAGGCGGAAGAGAGCCACGGTGGAAGGATCGTCAAAGCAGTCTTCGCGGACAGGTCTATTCCGGAACTGCAGCAGCTGGCAAAAGTGATTACAGCGAATGCTGATGATATGATTGCTGTACTGGTTAATGAAAATCATAATAAACTGCAGCTGGTCTGTGCAGGGGGAGAAGCTGTTCACGTTAACATGAACGATCTGCTGAAGCAGGTTCTTCCACTGATCAATGGAAAAGGGGGAGGAACTGCTAAAATTGTACAGGGTGGAGGCGAGCGCATCCTGCCACCTGAAGAGTTAATGGAGGCGTTTGTATAGGCACTTTAAACAAATCATGTAATCCTGTTGGAGCAGCTTTTTTTAGGATAATGGACCATACCAAAGCAGAAAGAGCACAGGTGGAGAGAGAATTCTCAGGATGCTTATGAAATTCTGAATTCGTATGAAGAGATGGGATTGGATAATGAAGAAATTGAAGTCTTGAAGTAAGAATTGTAAGCAGGAAAGTGTACAAGGAGTGTAGGTATAAAATTGCTAGTAAAGTTAAATAAAAAGGATAATGTATGATGTTTGATTATCTCTCCTATTATCACATAACTCTCCTCTAATGCAACGGCAGGTAATTTCCTGAAAAACCAGGGAATGGTATACTGTTCCATAAGATAACATGGGGATGTTGGGAGGATGCAAAATGAAGCTACAGAAAGAATATATCGATGACTTTTTTGTTAGAATGTCTCACCATTCCTGTGCAATTGAAAATAACATGATTAGTTTAGCTGAAACAGTGTCGATTATTCTTCATCGTATCGTACCAAACAAAGTCTCTTTACGAGAATTGTATGAAATTGATAATCATCGATACGCTATGGAATATTTATTTGATCCTGACACATCAGAGAAAGAATGTACGATGGACATTTTGCTTGAAACTCATTCCGTATTAATGAATCGTCTGCATCACGAAAGAGGAAAGTTTAAAACAGAAGTGAACTATATCAAAGGAACGGAATTCGAAACAACGAAACCAAGTGAAACACCGTTAGCGATGAAACAATGGGTGGATAATATTAATTATCGAATGGATTTGGTGAATAAAGAAGAAGAAATTATCCAACTGGCATGTGAAAGTCATGTTGAATTTGAGCGAATCCATCCATTTGCAGATGGGAATGGCCGAACTGGCAGATTAATGATGAATCACATCCTTTTAAAAAACGATATAGCCCCTTTCATTATCGAAAAAGAAGAAAAAGAAAAGTATATATTTTTCTTGTCAACTCTAGATGTGAAAGGATTTAGTGCGTTTGCAGAAAAGAAAATAGAGAAAGAAAGGAACAGAATTTATTCTTTCCAAGTAAATGAGCAAAAATTTGAAAATGACGTTGAACCGTAGCAACAAGCAACTCGAGAAGGGTTGCTTTTTAATTTTATTTGTGGATAACTAAAAAAGGATAATCGAAGATGTAATTACGGAAATGGCGAAAAAAACAACTTAGACAAAATTCGCAAGACTTCAAAAGGACTAGTCGGAACGGGCTTTCAAATGATGTACGTAAAATTAAATAAATAGAACGTCGGAAAGCCGTATATAGGGGGCCTCACGCATGGATCGATGAGGGGTGCAGGTAAATTAAATACCATCTTTTCTAGCCAGCAAGGTGGGCTCCCTTAAACCCGGGGGCAAGAAGGTAGTATCCGATTCCTGCTCCCTAATTTACGATTTATTGTTGAGCTTGAATTCCTTGTTTAATTGCTTGGCAAAATTGTACATTTAAATGAGATAGTTTTTCATGTTTTCTTTTTACAAAGCCGATATCTATTTGACCAATTTTATCTTTAAGTTTTATCCATTTAACATCTTTGAATTTAGCAACTTTTGCAAGTTCCGTTGGTAATATTGTTACATTGTTAGTAACTGCAATATTTTCTAAGAGGACCTCCCAGTTCTCGTTTTTAAAAACAACACTTGGTTCAAATCCAATTTCTTTACACCTATGATAAAGGATATTCCCCAATATAAAATCACCTGATAGAATACTGAACTTTTCTGATTTCAAATCTTCTAACTTTAGGTTACTTCTTGTAGAAAGCGGATTTTCATTGCTGACAACTACAGATACATCATATGATGGAAACTGTTTAGCACAAGGTTCCACCTCAAGATTGTCGTAATATATTGGAAAAGAAACTAACCCCAAATCTAGTTCTCCGGTTGAAACCATTTCTTGTATTCGTTTCGAACCTTTTTGAATTAGTGTAATTTCAAAATTGGAATGGGAGGATATAAATTCAGAAATTGTTTTCATATAACGTATTGAGAAAAGAACGGTTAAGCCAATTTTTAGAGATCCTTCCATATTATGTTCATGTTCCCGGATTAGTCTCGTTAAATCATCGATATCTTTTACAATACTTTTTCCATGCTCGTAAAGAAACTTTCCATTCTCTGTTAGCTCGATACCATAATCTACATTATAAAACAACTTTGTATTCAAGTCACTTTCTAATTTTTGTATTGTCCAGCTTAAAGCGGGTTGTGTTACAAACAGGCTCTTAGCTGCTATTGAATAACTCTTAGCATTTGCAATTGCGATGAAATAACGCAGTTGTCTAATATCCATTCTCAATTCCCCTTGTATAGTATGTTTAGGCTTTTTAAGCCTAGTAAACTAGTACTAACTTGTTTTTATACCTGATATTAATTAGATATACACATAAAGGTACTGGTTAACGGTCATTTTGGATATTCCTTAAACCGGTGGGTTGAACCATATTTGAAAGGCTGTTTCCCCGATAAGTTTAGAACTACACAAAACAGTTACCCATACTTCTAACGTTCGAACTCACAGTAATGTAGATAAGGACTTTCCTGCCTTAAAAATAAAGCATAACTTCAAGTTAAGACTAAAACTCAAGATTCAGGTTGAATACTTTGTCAAATAAAATTATTTGATAACTGAATAAATTTATTCTATTTTACTACATTTCAGAAAAGCTTTAACATTTAGGTGAAAGCGTTTTACTATCGTTTGCTACAAAGGTTTTATTAAGGAGCTGCTGCAACGATTATAAGTTAGGTTATTTAAAATTCTTGTAGCCAGGTATTTTTAATGGCCAAAGGTATGAATATATTTTATTTTCAATAATAGCATTTTTGGGATGCGTATTAAAGCGCTTTTATTTTTAGCTGAATTATTAAGAAGAAAGGTTGTGTATGAAATTACTAAGAAAAAAGCTGGAGCATTTGATTTTGATTCGCAAATCAATAAGGTTGAAAATAACTTTCCTATGTATCAAGTTTTAGATGAAGATGGGAAAGTAGTTGACTCTAATTTAATGCCCGATTTAACTGACAATCAATTAGTTGAGTTAATGGAAAGACTCGTATGGGGAAGAACCTATGACGAAAGAGTAACTATTTTAAATCGCCAAGGGCAATTAGGAAACTATGCTCCTTCTGGGGGACAAGAAGCAAGTCAGTTAGCTAGTCAATATGCATTAGGAGAAGGGGACTACTTACTACCAACTTATCGTGATTTCCCACCACTTGTGCAACATGGGATGCCGTTAAAACAGGCATTTTTATGGTACAAAGGCTATATGTCAGGAAACGTGTTTCCACATGATTTTGCTGCAATGCCCGCACAAGTTATTATTGGTGCTCAATATACACAGGCAGCAGGAGTTGCATTAGGTTTTAAAAAACGTAACAGGAATAATGTTGTTATGACATATATAGGTGATGGTGGTACTTCACAAGGTGATTTCTATGAAGGAATTAACTTTGCGGGAGCTTACAATGCACCAGCACTCTTCATTGTTCAAAATAATGGTTACGGAATTTCTACTCCAAGATCAAAACAAACAAAATCAAAAACATTAGCACAAAAAGCTGTTTCAGCTGGAATACCGGGGATTCAAGTTGATGGTATGGATCCTTTAGCAATCTATTGTGCAGTAAAAGAAGCGCGTGAATATGCACTTGCCGGTAATGGCCCTGTGTTAATTGAAACAATTACCTTTAGATATGGTCCACATACAATGTCAGATGATCCAAAGCGTTATCGGGAAAATAAAGTTTTAGAAAGATGGAAAAAACGTGACTGTTTAATCCGCATGCGGAATTTTTTAACAGCAAAGGGTTTGTGGTCGGAAGAAAAAGAAAATGAAATTATTGAAGATACAAAAGCGCAAATAAAAGACGCAATTAAGGAAATGTGGAAAGAAGAACCTCAAAAAATCTCGATGTTCCTCAAAAAGATGTATGAAGAGGCTCCTCAAAATATACAAGAACAAATCAAAATATATGAAGGAAAGGAGAGATTATAATGGCCCAAAAAACAATGGTAAAGGCGATAACGGATGCGCTTAGTTTAGAACTTGAAAGGGATGAAAATATTTTAATTTTCGGTGAAGATATCGGAATGAATGGTGGAGTATTTCGAGTCACAGAAGGCCTTCAAGAAAAGTTTGGTGAAGAAAGGGTCTTCGATACGCCACTAGCAGAATCAGCTATTGTTGGAGCATCTGTAGGTTTAGGGTTAGCAGGCTTCCGTCCTGTTCCGGAAATTCAATTTTTCGGTTTTGCATTTGAGGCGATGGATGCAATAATGGGTCAATTATCACGGGTTCGCTATAGAATGGGTGGTGAACGTTTTGCCCCCGTAACGATTCGTTCCCCATATGGTGGAGGTGTTCATACACCAGAGCTACATTCAGATAGTCTTGAAGGAATAGTAGCACAATCACCTGGATTGCGTGTGGTCATTCCAAGTAATCCTTATGATGCCAAAGGGCTATTAATCTCTTCTATCCGTAGCAATGATCCAATTATATTTTTAGAGCATCTAAAACTATATCGTTCATTTCGTGCAGAAGTTCCAGATGGATTATATACCGTGCCACTAGATAAAGCAACTATAACGAGGGAAGGGTTGGATGTAACTATTATCGCATATGGAGCAATGGTTCAGGAGTCAGTAAAAGCAGCAGAAAAGTTAGAAAAACAAAATATATCGGTCGAAATAATCGATCTAAGAACAGTTGCTCCAATTGATATGGAGACAATTCTCGAATCTGTTAAAAAGACTGGGCGTGTTGTTGCAGTACAAGAGGCGCAACGTCAAGCAGGTGTTATGGGCAGTGTTATGTCTGAAATTGCAGAACGTATCTTCTTATATCTAGAAGCACCTGTAAGTCGAGTTACGGCACCAGATACTGTTTATCCATTTGGTCAAGCGGAAGAGGTTTGGCTTCCAGATGCAGCAGATATTGAAGAAAGGGTTAAAGAAGTTATAGACTTCTAGAATAATCATGGGAAGGGGAGCACACTTGCATGAGTTTTCAGTTTAGATTGCCTGATATAGGCGAAGGAATTG
The DNA here is from genome assembly GCF_042685205.1 of Lentibacillus juripiscarius. Classification (NCBI taxonomy): domain Bacteria; kingdom Bacillati; phylum Bacillota; class Bacilli; order Caryophanales; family Bacillaceae; genus Lentibacillus; species Lentibacillus juripiscarius. The sequence continues at coordinate 125,255 of NZ_JBHUNA010000003.1, read as the reverse complement.
CCGAAAGTGAAATTGTCAAATGGTTTGTGACAGTTGGAGGTACCATTGAAGAAGATGATTCATTATTAGAAATACAGAATGATAAAACTGTTATGGAGTTACCTTCACCAGTATCGGGAACGGTTAGCAAGATCTTTTTTGAAGTGGGAGAAGTAGCTAAAGTTGGTGAGGTTATCATTGAAATTGAGACAGAAGGAACAGGAAGTATTGAACAATTAGAAACTAGTGAAGCGGATGCTCTGAATGATTCTGTACAAGAAAAAACGAAGGTTGAAGAACAAGAAGCAATAAATACCGCAGCAAACAAAAAACAAGGGGGCATGGATACAGATATCAGATTAATGGCTATTCCTTCTGTACGTCGCTATGCACGTGAAAAAGGCGTCGATATTCGCACAATTAATCCAACAGGAAAAAATAACCGTGTCACAAAAGAAGATATCGATATGTTCATTTCAGGTGAATCAACCACAACGACAAATGATTCCGTCCAAAACGATACATTCACGGTGGTACAAACAAAAAAAACGGAAATAAAACAGGATTTAACAGAATCTACTTCCCCGCCACAAGTAACCGAAAATAGTGTAAAAATGTCGTCAACACGTAAAGCGATTGCTAAGGCAATGGTAAAAAGTAAGACGACGGCACCACATGTTACTGTCTTTGATGCCGTTGATGTTTCTAAGCTAATAGAGCATCGTAAGAAGTCCAAAGAAAGAGCTATAGAACAAGGTGTTAAACTTACGTTTATGCCCTATATTGTGAAGGCTTTAGTAGCTGTATTGCGTAAGCACCCGGCACTTAATGCGTATGTTAACGAGCAAGCAGATGAGATTGTTTACAGAAATTGTTTCAATATTGGGGTTGCGACTAATACAGATCAAGGACTATTCGTACCTAATATTAAAGAAGCGAATATGAAAACAATTTTACAAATTGCTCAAGAGATTATGAAGTACACTGACAAGGCCAAAAAGGGAGAATTAGGAGCTCAAGATATGCGAAATGGTTCCACAACCATTACAAATGTTGGTGCTGCTGCAACAAACGGGGTTTGGTCAACACCGATTATTAATTACCCTGAAGTATCAATCTTAGGAATTGGTCGAATCGAACATGAGGCCGTTGTAAACGAAGATAAGGAAATAGTTGCTGCGCCTATAATGAAGCTTTCCTTCTCATTTGACCATCGTGTAATTGATGGTGTAACAGCACAAGAAGCTATTAATGATTTAAAAGAATTAATAGCTGATCCAGAAATTCTTTTGGTGGAGGGATGATCAACAAATGGTGGTAGGAGATTTTGCTATTGAGCTTGATACAGTAGTTATTGGTGCTGGTCCGGGTGGCTATGTAGCAGCCATTAGGGCAGCGCAAATGGGACAAAAGGTTTCGCTTATTGAAAAAGAGTATATTGGAGGTGTTTGTCTAAACGCAGGTTGTATACCTTCTAAAGCTTTAATTAGCGCAGGTCATCGTTATCGGGATGCCATGCACTCAGATACGTTCGGTATTAAGGCAAAAGATGTAACATTAGATTTTTCTAAAACGCAAGAATGGAAAGACGAAAAGGTTGTTGGCACGCTAACAAAAGGTATAGAAATGCTTCTTATGAAAAATAAAGTAGAAATATTACGTGGTGAAGCATTTTTTGTTGACGATCATCAGCTAAGAGTAATGCAAGAGGACAATGCACAAACATATTCCTTTAATCACGCAATAATTGCAACAGGAAGTCATCCAATTGAAATAAATGGGTTTAAATTCGGTAAAAGAGTGATTGACTCATCAGGTGCTCTAAGTCTTTCCGAAGTACCAAAGAAATTAGTTGTAATAGGTGGTGGATATATCGGATGTGAATTAGCCAGTACTTACGCTAATTTTGGTTCTGAAGTTACGATTTTAGAAGGAAGTCCGTCCATCTTATCTAGTTTTGATAAGGACATGGTCGAATATGCCATTCATAGTTTTCGGAAGAAAAATATCACTATTGAAACGAATGCTATGGCGAAAGAGGCATGTGAGACTGAAAATGGTGTCAGTGTGAGATATGAAGTTAAAGGAGAAGAAAAATCTGTAGATGCCGATTATGTATTAGTTTCTGTAGGACGTCGACCAAATACGAATGAGCTTGGACTAGAAATGGCAGGGGTTACAGTTGGGAAACAAGATCTTATCCCTGTTGATGACCAAGGTCGTACGAATAAGAAGAATATCTTTGCTATCGGCGATATAGTTCCTGGTGTTGCGTTGGCACATAAGGCAAGTTATGAAGCGAAGGTAGCTGCTGAAGTAATAGCGGGTGAAAATGTAGGTGTGGATTATGGGGCTATTCCTTCTGTATGTTTTATAGATCCAGAAATGGCTTCGGTAGGCCTTACACTGGAAGAAGCGAAAGCAGAAGGATATGAAGTTAACGTATTTAAGTTTCCGCTAAATGGAAATGGCCGTGCGCTATCACTTGATGCAACTGAAGGATTTGTTCGTTTAATTACAACGAAAAAAGATAAAGTTCTGATTGGGGCACAAATTGTTGGAATTGGTGCAAGTGATATCATTGCAGAACTCACATTAGCTATCGAACAAATTGTTAGTGTGGAAGACATTGCACTTACGATTCATAGCCATCCTTCATTGGGAGAGGCAGTTCTGGATACTGCTGAATTAGCACTAGGAATGCCAATTCACATATAACTATTTAAATTTAAATAGATTATTTCAACGAATAATAAATTTTTGAAGAAGTAAAAATTTATACGCCTATTACGGGAGGATACTAAATGGATGAGTATAAGGAATTTTGATGATTAATCGAATTTATTTGATAAAGATAAACTCCTAAGAGAGTTGCGATTGCCGATGCTATGTGGAGCCAATTCTAATTGGGAATTTAGAGATGAAGAGATGGTTTTCAAAAAAGCATAACCTACTCTTTAGCTGAATTTAAAAATTATCGTAGCATCAATTACCAGTATTCGCACGGTAGCAATACAAGTTGCAAAAGAAATGTATGATTCCTATTACAATAAGAATTTGATTGTAGCGTATTTAGGTGGAGGATCCACAATAAGTGTCCATCAAAAAGGACCAATGAATGATTTGATTTCTGTTGACGAAGCACCGTTTTAACTTAAACGGCAGGAGGACAGAGGACTACCAATTAAGGATGTCATCAACCCATGCTATAGGAACCGTAAAGAGGAAATGTATGCGCTTTATTGCAAATGGGTGGCCTTATTTCGATCTTGGCACAAATAATGTGATTGAAATCGAGAAAAGAATTGGTAGTGGTTCTAAAAGGAAATATTGACCGTGTCATCATTGAAGGCCCAAAACTAAGGAGGCAGTTTATATGTCAACAATGAAAAAAAACGCAAATGTAAAGGAAAATATGAATAACGGGAGCAGGCACAATATGTTTGAAAAAATAGCAGGACATGAACAGGTAGTGTTTTGTAATGACCCCAAAACTGGATTACAAGCAATTATCGCTATCCATGATACAACATTAGGACCAGCACTTGGTGGAACGCGGATGCGTCAATATGATTCAGCAGATGATGCAATAGAAGATGCATTAAGATTATCAGAAGGTATGACTCAAAAGTGTGCTGCTGCTGGTGTAGACTTTGGTGGCGGAAAGGCAGTTATAATCGGTGATCCAATAAAGGATAAAACACCTGCACTACTTAAAGCATTTGGTCAATTTGTAGATTCATTAAATGGTCGTTTCTACACCGGAACCGATATGGGTACGAACATGGATGACTTTGTTAATGTAATGAAGGAAACAAATTTTGTTTGTGGAATTCCTGAAGCTTACGGTGGTGGTGGCGATTCATCAACTCCAACGGCACAAGGTGTAATCTATGGACTAAAAGCTACAAGTAAATATCTATTTGATACGGATGATCTTGGCGATAAGACATACGCAATTCAAGGGTTGGGTAAAGTAGGATTTAAAGTTGCCGATTATTTGTTAGAGGCTGGTGCCAACCTTTATGTAACAGATATAAATGAAAAGACGCTTGAATTAGTCAAACAAAAAGGTGAAGCAGCAAAAGGTGTTGTTAAAGTAGTGGAAAGTGACTCTATTTACGGTACAGATGCTGATATCTTTATTCCATGTGCAATGGGTGGAATTATTAATGATCAGATAATTAATCAGCTACGTGTAAAAGCAATTTGCGGATCAGCTAATAATCAATTGCTTAGGGAAGAACGTTATGGGGAAGAGCTTAAAGAAAAAGGTATTTTAATTGCACCAGACTATATTGTAAATGCTGGCGGTCTTATCCAAGTTGCGGATGAGCTTTATGGAGCAAACCATGAACGTGTGTTAATAAAAACAAAAGAAATTTACAATGTTTTATTAGATATCTATAAACAATCCCATCTAGATTCTATTACACCATTAGAAGCTGCAAACCGTAAATGCGAAAAGCGCATTCAAGAGGAAAGTGGTCTAAATAACTTCTTCTCACGAGCACGTAGACCGAAATGGAATGTCAAAGAATAATAACTATTAGACCAAACTTAAATATTTTTCTTCCTAAAATGGAGACTGTATATGAAGGTTGTACCTGTCGCTAAAAAACCACTTTTATTTTAGTAGTTTCTTAATAGGCCTTGGTAAATACAGTATTGAAATTCAATTATATAGGAAGAAACAGTGCAGGTGAAAACTTAGGCAGCATATTGCTGTCTAACGATGATCCTGCTTTCATTCAGGTTCGAACTGAGTAACCTTTAAAGCTAGATAAAAATCAGAGATAAAGGGGCTGCATTCATAATATCTCAGGCTTAATAAAACAAAACTAGTTCTTTATTGCTATTAAGGTTATGAAGGGCAGATAGTACCTAATAAGAATAATTGTTTGATCGTCAGCTCCCAAAAATGAGGAGGAGTAAAATGAAGAATGAGAATCAATGGTCTTCTAAACTAGGATTTATCCTTGCTGCATCAGGATCAGCTATCGGACTCGGAGCAATATGGAAATTTCCTTATGTGGCAGGAATGAATGGTGGGGGTGCTTTCCTAGTTATCTTTATTGTTTTCACATTTTTAATTGGGCTACCATTGCTTATATCAGAATTTCTAATTGGTCGTGGTTCAGGTAAAGAGGCTGTTAGTGCGTATGACATGTTAGCACCCAAAAGTAACTGGCGAGTAGTTGGACGAATAGGTGTGGTCAGTAGTTTCTTGTTACTATCTTTCTATGCCGTTGTTGGTGGCTGGGTTCTTATTTATGCTGTAATGTCAGTGTTTGGTTTTGTTATTAAAGGTGGGGCAGATTATGAAGCTGCTTTCAGTTCTATCACAGGTTCACCATGGATAGCGTTGTTTGGTACTGCCGTATTTATTTTAATTAACGTTATTGTTTTAACACTAGGGATTAAAAATGGGATAGAACGGGCATCTAAGTATCTGCTGCCACTCCTATTTGTATTTTTCATTATCCTTATTATACGAGCCTTAACACTGGACGGGGCTATGGAAGGATTATGGTTCTTTCTTAAACCGGATATAACACAACTTACAACTGATGGATTACTATTTGCACTAGGACAGTCATTTTTCGCCCTATCTGTTGGTGTTTCTGTCATGGTAACCTATAGTTCATATTTAGGTAAAAATGAAAGTTTACCTACTTCTGCAGGCGTGGTTACAATTATGAATATTGCTGTGTCTATTTTAGCCGGATTATTCATTTTCCCAGTTGTATTTGCTTTTGGAATGGAGCCTGCACAAGGACCAAGCTTATTGTTTGTTGTACTACCTGCCGTGTTCAGTCAAATGGCCTTTGGTGAGCTTTTCCTAACACTTTTCTTACTATTGTTTCTGTTTGCGACACTTACTTCGTCATTTTCCATGTTAGAGATTCTGGTGGCAGCGTTTACAACTGACGGGAAACGCTCACGAAAAAAAGTTACTTGGACTGCAGGGTCAATTATCTTTTTAGCAGGTATTCCTGCAGGACTCTCATCAGGTGTCCTTAGTGGAGTGACATTATTTGATAAGAATATTTTTGATCTTACTGATTATGTCGTAAGTAATGTCATGTTTCCAATTGGATGCCTGCTTATTGCCTTGTTTATTGGCTTTAAGATGGAAAGGCCAATAATGAAACAAGAGTTTTTCAGGGGTAATAAACTAGCTTTGGCATGGTATTCTATTTGGTGGGCACTTATGCGTTATATAGTTCCGGTTACAATTGTTATAGTATTTCTTTATACTTTGGGAATTATTAACCTGAATTAACTTCTTCGCTGTTTAAATTAAATAACGTTTAAACTTTTCTCTACTTGTTGCCAAAAGTAAATTCAAACAACGGTTTTTTCGGAAGCGGTACGCCAGTGAAAGGTGTACTTCAGAATCGACATAACATTGGGGTAAAAAAAACACAGCCAAACCACTTCCACTGATTGACTTTAATCTATTTGATATACACTGGCCACAGTTAAAAAAATTGATTCCATCCGTATTTCTAGTATAAACGGGCTTGACTCCCAAGCAAATTCTCCTTGGATGTCAAGCCCCATTATTTCCAACAATTGTGATCGATGTGTCGCTGCTAATCCATAAATCGATAATGGGTATGATCATTATGAGTGGGAAACTTTATATACTCCGGCCAGCCAGACGCCAAAAAAGTCTCCGGCAACAGACAACTTCGATAGAGGGTCATAAATCGGAACGTGCATTCTATGGAGTATAATTCTGCAGGGGGTTAAATGAAAGCAAAAACTATCCTTATTATATCCGATTTTGATGAACAGACTAGGTCTGGAGCTGGCCCTGAAGCATAGAAAGGGAGTGAGTTGGAAAAATCGATATTCCGCATCACTCCCCACCGAGCATTTAGTTGTTTTTTTTCTGATTGGTTACGTAGTGTGCCTTACCCGGCTCCAGTGGACAACGGCTAGCACGACTTCAATGCCTGCATACGATAAGCTCAACATTGCAACGCTCATCATGTCTCCTTTAACTCCTGTGGTTTAGTCTAGTCGATATGTTTCTGAGCGGGAGATTGAGCACTTGTTTCGCGCTATTCAAAAAAGGATCTATTAATATCGATATACTCCGATTCTTCATCTGGAACTTCCTCTTCCATATAAATCGCCTGCACCGGACAAGCTGCTTCACACGCACCACACTCAATACAGACATCGGGATCAATGTGGAACATATCTTCCCCTTCCTCGATGCAATCTACCGGACAGACTTCCACGCACTCGGCAGATTTTTCATTTATGCAAGGCGAAGTAATCACAAAAGGCATGTAGAATTCTCCCTTCTTGTAAGATGTAAAAAATCCGGTATTGTCTTGTCTTCAGTTTCGTTCAACAATCATTGAAATCCCTTGACCGACACCGATACACATGGTAGCGAGTCCGCATTTACTGTCCCGTTTCTTCATTTCATGAAGCAAGGTCGTTAAAATTTTTGCGCCACTGGCTCCCAATGGATGCCCATATGCTATGGCGCCCCCATTTACATTCACTTTGTCCTGGTCCAGCTTCAGTTCGCGGATGCATGCTAGCGACTGGGCGGCAAAGGCTTCATTCAATTCGATTAAGTCCAAGTCGTCGACGGTCATGTTAGCCCGTTTAAGCGCCTTTTGGGTCGCCTTAATTGGGCCAATGCCCATAATTCTCGGTTCCACCCCCGCAGTGGCTGATGTAACATAGGAAGCAAGCGGTTCAAATCCGAGTGATTCAGCTTTTTTTCTGCTCATCAATATTACCGCTGAAGCGCCATCGTTAATACCGGAAGCATTGCCTGCTGTTATACTCCCATCTGTAAACAGGGATGATAGATTACTAAGTTTTTCGATCGAGGTGTTTGGTCTTGGGTGCTCATCCTCTGTTACTTCATGAGTTTCACCTTTGTGGCCATGAATAGTGACCGGTGAAATTTCCTCGTTCAATCGTCCGCTCGTCATCGCTTCTTTTGCTCGCATTTGACTTTGATAGGCAAATACATCCTGATCAGAGCGGGAAATTTGGTATAAATCGGCAACATTTTGCGCAGTTTCCGGCATGGAATCCGTTCCATACATTTCTTCCATCAGAGGATTTGTAAAGCGCCAGCCAATAGTTGTATCCTGAAGCTGCTGAGCACCGCGCTTAAAACTTTTATCCGGTTTTCCCATCACGTATGGGGCACGGGTCATGCTTTCAGTTCCTCCCGCAATCATGATATCCCCTTGGCCTGCCATAATGGCACGAGCAGCATACGTGACGGCATCTAGTCCGGAACCGCACAACCGGTTAAGGGTTGTCGCAGCGGTTTCAACTGGATACCCACCCAAAAGGGTCGACATTCTGGCAACATTTCGGTTGTCTTCACCTGCGCCATTGGCATTTCCGAAAATCACTTCTTCCACCTCGTCAAGGGGGAGCGAGGGATTGCGCTCTTTCAATGAACGCAGTACATGTGCACCTAAATCATCTGGACGGACATCTTTCAAAACACCATTATACCGTCCAATTGGAGTTCTTACCGCATCGATAACTACAACTTCTTCCAATCTTAAACCCTCCCTTGCTATTCATACTGATAGACACCGTATCCACTTTTTTTCCCTAATCGTCCTGCTTTGACAAGCTGTTCAAGCAGGGGAGCAGGGCGATATTTTTCACCAAGTTTCTCATGCAAATATCGTAAATTATTAAGACGGGCATCCAAACCTACCAGATCCGCAAGTTCAAGCGGTCCCATCGGATAATTTAGCCCGAGCCTTACAGCCTTATCAATATCGTTAGCAGATGCAACACCTTCCTGCAGCATATGAAATGCCTCATTGCCAACTAACGCACTGATGCGACTTGTAACAAATCCCGGGAACTCAGTGACCTCAACCGATTCTTTTCCCATGTGTGTTGCAGCCTCTTGAATTAGGTCTACTGTTTCTGGAACTGTTTCCAGTCCTTTTACAATCTCGACAAGCGGCATTCGATGAACCGGATTGAAAAAATGCATGACTGCCACCTGGAAAGCTCTGTTTGTATAGGAAGCCAATTCCGTTGGGCTGATGGTGGATGTATTGGAAGCCAAAACGGCATGAGAAGGAGCATGTGCATCCGCAGTCTCCATGATCGTTTTCTTGAGTTCACGCTTTTCCGGTACGGCTTCAATCAGTAAATCACATGATTCCACAGCTAATTCCAGCGTTGTTGTTGTAGTAAGGTTGTTTAATAGATTGTCAGCCTCGTCCTCGGTAATTTTCTCTTTTTTGACTCCTTTTTCAGCCGTTTTCCGGACATGATACAGTGCGTTTTGCAACTGTTCTTCAGAAATGTCCACTAAAACTGTTCGGAAACCGGCAAGGGCCGAGACATATGCGATGCCTCGCCCCATTACGCCAGCCCCGGCAACGGTAACGTTCTCTATGGTCATCTGTTTCCGCCTTCCTTTCTGTTTATACGCCGAATGGATTCAACGGTTTTGGTCCGTAATAAGAAAGAACACTTTTATCTTCCATATAAAGATCTAATGTTTCGACCGTCAATTCCCGGCCAAATCCGGATTGTTTATATCCGCCAAACGGGGTTCCCGGGAACGCAGAGAACGGGTTGTTCACCATCACGATACCGGCTTTAATCTGGTGCGAAACTCTTGTTGCCCGTCCTTGGTCTTTCGTCCAGATAGCGGAACCCAAACCGTAGTCAGTATCATTAGCACGCTGGATAACTTCCTTTTCATCGGTGAACTTTTCTACGACCACAACAGGGCCGAAGATTTCTTCTTTGACCGCTTTCATATCAGGGGTCACATCCGTAATTACAGTCGGTTCATACCAATATCCATTTTCAAATCCATCAATTTTCATGACGTTTCCACCTGTCGCAATGGTTGCACCATCTTCTCGTGCGGACTGTACATACCCATCAATGATATCCAGTTGATTTTGACTGATGATCGATCCGAGATGGGTGCCCTTATCGAATGGATTGCCTGATTGAAGCTTTTTCGTTTTGGCAATAAACTGCTCCATAAAGTCATCATAGATTGATTCATGGACAAACATTCGCGAGCGGGCTTCACAGGATTGTCCGGTGTTAAAGAAGATGCCAAATAGTGAGCCAGGTACGGCTGCATCCAGATCAGCGTCTTCAAAAACGATGTTTGGTGACTTGCCACCAAGTTCCAAGGTAACACGCTTCAATGTATCGGATGACTTTTGCATAATGTCTTTTCCGGTTGGGGTAGACCCTGTAAAGGCCACTTTGTTAATGTTCTTATGCTCGACAAGATAGTCTCCAACAACTCTTCCAGAACCAGGAACCGTATTGACGACACCTTCCGGGACTCCTGCTTCATGGCAAATTTCGTTCAGGATCAGTGCGGTAATTGGAGTCAGACTTGCCGGTTTGATAACGACGGTACATCCAGCTGCAATGGCCGGCGCGATTTTCCAGGAAGCCATCATCATTGGGTAGTTCCATGGAATAATTTGTGCACAAACACCGACCGGCTCTTTATGCGTATAATTGAAAAATCCGTTTGGCATGTTGTTGACGCTGCCACGGTGACCGACAATCGCCCCCGCATAAAATTCAAATACCTCAATCGACTGGTTGACCTGGACCTGTGCTGCACTCATCGATTTACCGCTGTTGAGCACTTCCATTTCGATTAGTTCGTTAAAACGCTCGCGCATAATGGCAGCGATTTTATTAAGGATCCGTGCCCGCTTCCCAACTGGATACTTGTTGCTCCATTTTCCTTTTTCAAAAGCATTTCTTGCAGCTTTGACAGCTTTTTCGGCATCTTCTTGATTTCCTTTCACGACGGTCGCCAGCACTTCGCCTTTGGCCGGGTCAAATGTTTCAAATGTTTCAGATGAATTGCTCTCCACGCGTTCGCCATTAATGATCATCGAATAATGATCCCTTTTCATCGCTCCAACTTCCGTTACTGCTTCCGCTGTTACTGTACTTACCATTCGTAATACACTCCTTTATTAATTTCCTGTAAATTGGGGTTTCCGTTTTTCCTTAAAAGCGTACAATCCTTCTTTATGATCATTTGAATTACCTGCGATACGCTGGGCTTGTGCTTCCTTTTCAAGCATTTCGTCAAATGTCATGTTCATGCCGTTCGCCATATAGCGTTTGACGAGTGAAATTGATTTGGTCGGCATTGCTGCTAATCTTTCGGCAAACGCACTTACTTTCTCGTCCCACTCCTCTTGGTCAATTAGCTCGGTGGCAAGCCCTAGATGAACCGCTTCCTCACCCGAAATCGGCTTACCGAGAACGACTACTTCAAGTGCCTTTGCGTAACCGATGAGACGGGGAAGATAGTAGAGAAAAGCAGAATCTGGTATTAAGCCGATGTTCATAAATGCACTGATGAATTTGGCGTCCGGCTTTACCAGTCGAAAATCTGCAGCCAAAGCCAAACTCATGCCAGCCCCCGCAGCGGTTCCATTTACCGCAGCAATAATTGGTTTCGGTGTCTGCTTAATTGTCCGCATCATTGGGTGGTAGCGGTTGCGGAGAAATTCGGCATGATTTGTGTGTTCATCGACACCAGCCAAATCTTCCCCGGCACAGAATGCTTTTCCTTCGCCCGTAATGACGATGCTCCTGACTTCTTTGTCTTTGCCGGCTATTTTTAAAGCGTGGATAATCTCCTTGTTCATCTTTTCGGTAAAAGAATTGAAAGAGGATGGCCGGTTAAGAACGATTTTCACTACTGCATTTTCACTTTTTTCGTATACGATGGTCTGAAAATCATGGGTCATGCCTTTACTCCCCTTTAAAAGAAGGTTTGCGTTTCTCGGTAAAAGCCTGCATTCCTTCTTTCTGATCTTCCGTAGCAAATGTTAGGTAAAAGTTTTTTCGCTCCAGCTTTGATCCTTCTATTAGTGGAGTATCGACCGCCTCATTGACCGCCTCTTTGATCAAGCGGACGGCGACAGGGGCCTGGTCTGCAACCTGATGGGCAAGCCGCATCGTTTCTTCCTCGACTAACTCCGGCGCAACAACGCGGTTGATGGCACCGTGTTCAAGTGCTTCCTGTGCACTCCTAGGCTTGCCAAGCCAAATCCATTCGAGCGTTTTTGCTTTGCCGATGGCTTTAGTTAACAGCTGGGTACCGCCGGCGCCGGGCATAACACCGAGTGTAATTTCCGGAAATCCGAATTTTGCGTCTTCTGAGGCAACAATAAGGTCACAATGAAGCGCCAGTTCAAATCCTCCGCCTAACGCAAAACCACTCACTGCTGCAATAATCGGTTTATTGATAAGGGTGATTCGGTCCCAGACTGCAAATGGGTCTGCAAGCTCTAATGATAGGGGAGAGTCATCCATCATCTCATCTATATCCGCCCCTGCAGCAAACGCCTTTTTGTTACCTTTGATGATAATTGCACGGACAGAGTCTTTCTGATCAAACGCTTCAAGCTGTTCGACGATCTCACCAACCACCTGACGGCTTAACGCATTAGCTGCTTCCGGTCGGTCGAGCTGGATAATCCCTACATTGTCCTCGGTAGAAACTTTAATGTTACTCATTCAATTCTTCCCCAATCATCAGGGTGACGAGATCACCGGCAAAACCCATCAGGTCCTTTCCGGATGCTTTTCCTTCATCTGATTTCATTCCAGCTTTCAATGCATCAAGGTCATCGTAATACATCTCGCATAATAGATAATACTCGCTTTCACCTGTCGGGGAGCCGACAATTTTAGTAACTTTCATGTCTCTGAGGCCGGGAATTTCTTTCGTAATCGGTGTATGGGTATTAAAGTAATGCTCATCAAATGCTTCCTTATCCTCCGGGTATTTATATAATGCTATTAGTTTTGCCATGTTAAAACACCTTCCTTTTAATGATTGATAGAATACTTGATAACTGGTTTCATTGCTTCAAACGGGTTACTGCAGGCGGTGCAATATAGAATGCTCCTGCATGCAGTTGGTCCGAATACATTTTCCATGGACGTATACGACGATCCGCAAAACGGGCAGTCCACAGTCCATTCCTCCCCGGGAATATAGTTCTCCGGAGGTGGAGCAACCCCGTGCTTTTTTAACTGATATTTCCCTTCCTCGGTAATCGAATCAGTTGACCATTGATGCTGGAATGAAAAATGGACGGTACATTCATCGACCCAGTCAACATCCTCAACTGCCTTTTTAACTTTCAGTTCAATGAAATCAAGCGCCGGGCATCCGGCAAATGTTGGTACCATGGAAACGGAGACATGATTTTCATGGACATTAACCTCCCGAACCATTCCAAGGTCAACAACACTAACGGATGGAAGTTCCGGATCATCAACCGTTTTAATGACGGTGTACAGTTCCTCCTGCTTTTGTCTTTCTATCATTTTATCCATCTCGGCACTCCTTTCAAAAACCTACCAAACGGCACTCTTGTCGCTCTCGTACACTTCCGAAAGTGTCTCCAAGGCCTGATTTAAATCTCTTGTATGCTCTCCTAATCGTCCACTTCCGGACTGTTTATCTAGCATTGATTCCGGCAATGGTTTGATTGCTTTGGCTACTTCCTGAAGCCATTGCTTTTTGAGGAAACTTTCACCGGAGATAAGTCCGAATTGTTCCATGTTTTCCGCTTCTGCTCCCAATGACAAGACATCCTCACACTCTTGCCAGGCTTCTTCAACCCGTGTTTGAATACGTGTTTTGGCTTCTTTGGTTGAATCCTGGAGCTGCTCTATCCACAATTTCCAATGGGCGAGATGATAGGTTTGCTCTGTCAGGACTTTCTCGGCGGTTGCTGCCAGGGGCTTAAAGGAACTACTGGTAATCGCTTTCAACTTCACTTGTTTAAATGTTTCATAGATGAATTGGCGGACAACGGTCAGCGCCCAGTCGTAATACGGTTCTTCCTTATACGAACCATCACCGTTTTTCTTTTCGAAATAGGCAGCATTCCGCCGTTCATATGGCGGTCTGTCGTGTGCCAGTACGTCCGCCGCTCCTTCCCCTAGCTCCTCAAGCAATTGATAGTAGAGGAAGGCATGCCCCATGGTGTTCTGGGTTATAGAAGAATAAGCAACGTCCTCTTCAATGTGCGGGGCCAATCCCAGCCATTCTGACCCACGATACGAGATAATAAAGTCATCATCTGCCAATTGATAAAGCAGTTCAGTTAATGCTTTTAAATAGGAAGAATCCTGTTTTGCCTGCTTGGTTGTTTCGATGACGTTCATTGTTTTTTCACCTCTTTCCAGGACATGATTTCCTTTTCATCAAGCATGCCTTGCTCTTTTTCACGCCACTTCTTGGCTAAATACCCGTATCCTTTCGTGGTGCGATAATCTTTATTATTTAGTCTGTTCGTCCATTCCTGCCGCTCTTCACTCGTCATGGACCGGATATTGTTCCGCTCGACGACCCAGATATCAAGCACGTTTTCCCGCCGCATGAAGTTTTCCTGTGCCATCATGAGTGCCATTTCTTCGTTTGGAGCGAGCAGACTGAATTGACGCTGGAGCGGTGATTTTGCATTTTTCTTGCTGAATACTTCAAATTCCTTGTAGAAGCTGGTTTCATCGATTTTCTCCATCTCTATCTCTCCTTTCTATCCTTTACGAAATAGCAGCATTGGATGCTAGGGCCTGCCTTACCCAGCTGTTGTTTTCATAGGCAATCTCTCTTAGACGCAGCCGCTCTTTGGAACGCGGGCCGTTATTTCCGATGATCTGTTTAAATTCATTCCAGTCAGGCTGCTGGTACACCCATTGTTGTTTCTCCTCGTTGTAATGAACTGTCTCATCGGGAACCGTCAACCCAAGTGAGAACACACGTGGGAGGTATTTATCCAAAAATGCCTGGCGCAGTTCTTCGTTTGAATTCTTCCGGATGCGGTACTTCGTGGTCGCTTCTTGTTTGGATGAACCGGTTGTTGACGCATTTGCCGGACCGAAGAACATTAAGAGTGATGGCCACCAGCGATTGAGTGAATCTTGTAAAATGGCCCGCTGATGCTCAGTCCCCTCGGCCAGTGCCATAATGATTGATTCGCCATGCTGGGCGTGGAATACTTCCTCTTTGCAGATCCGCTGCAATGCTCGCTGGTATGGTCCATAGGAAGCATCCAGCATATTCGTCTGTGAAATGATTGCTGCTCCATCAACAAGCCAGCCAACCATGCCGGCGTCTGCCCACGTTTTTGTCGGCATGTGGAAAACGTTATGGAATTTTAAATCACCATTTAATAGATCCAGCATTAGGCTTTCCCGGTTTTTTCCGTAAGGTTTTAACAAGTCTTCTGCCACGCGCAGAAGAAGCTGGCCATGACCCATTTCATCTTGTACTTTGGCCATAATACCGAGCTTCCGTTTTAATGTAGGAGCCTTTGGTACCCATTCCTTTTCCGGAAGGGCTCCCATAATTTCACTAATGCCATGCATCGAAATCAGTTTAATGAGTGTTTCGCGGTATTCGTTTGGCATCCAGTCATCCGCTTCGATTTTTTCTCCTGCTTCAATTCGTTCCATGAAGCGAGCGTATTTTTCTTCATCTTCTTCAATATAATCGTCGGCTAACGCGCCTCCATAGTGATACATTCCAACCACTCCCTATAACGAATGTTTAACGCTATTATAGTCTAACGTCATATTAAAATCAATACGGAATACAGAATTTTTTATTAATAAATCAACATACGCCGTCAGTCCGCCATTTACAAGGGTTTAAATTACGGTTGAATTTTCTTAATTGATTGACAATCCATTGACAGCGGTTTCACTAATGTATATATTATTCATAACGGTTTTTATTCAATCGTAATAAATTTATTATGAAGGGAGATCACTGCATGGCAATTTTTTCGGAAGTTGAAACGCTGGATGGACAGGAAATGGAAAGTTTGCAGTGGAAACGTCTAAATGACACCGTGGCACACGTCTACCATAACGTACCTTTTTATCAAAAGGCATTTGAGGAAAACGAATTTACACCTGAAGACCTGTGTTCATGGAACGACTTTCAAAAACTACCGTTTACAAAAAAGCACCATCTGCGTGAAAATTATCCTTTTGGTTTACTCGCCACCCCTCAGGAAGATGTAGTAAGAATCCACGCTTCGTCGGGGACAAGCGGAAAGCCCACGGTAGTAGCATATACGGAAAAGGATATCCAAAATTGGGGAGAAATGGTCGCCCGGGCGATTTACATGGCCGGAGGGAGAAAAGGGGATATCCTCCACAATGCCTATGGATACGGGTTGTTCACTGGGGGGTTAGGCCTACATAATGGGGCTGAACGGTTGGGCTGTGCAACCGTTCCCATTTCGGGAGGGAACACGAAGAACCAAATAACACTCATTCAGGACTTCAAGCCTCGTATTGTCTGTTCGACACCTTCCTATTTATTAAATATTGGGGAAACAATGAAAACATTAGGGATTGACCCTGCTGACACTTCCCTTGATTATGCTGTACTCGGAGCGGAACCGTGGTCGGAAGAAATGAGAGACAGCATTGAGGACATGTTCGATATTAAAGCATCGGATATTTATGGACTCAGTGAGGTTATGGGACCGGGTGTCGCAATGGAATGTGCGGACTGCCAGGATGGGCTGCATATAGCGGAGGATCATTTTCTGGTGGAAGTTATTGACCCTGAAACCCTTGAGCAAGTTTCGGATGGGGAAGACGGCGAGTTGGTATTTACCAGTCTTACAAAAGAGGCCTTGCCGATTATACGATATCGTACTGGTGACATAGCCTCAATCACTAGAGGAACTTGTCCATGCGGAAGAAAGACGGCCAAAATGAGCCGTGTAAAAGGACGCGTTGATGATATGTTAATCATCCGTGGAGTAAATGTTTTTCCCACTGAGCTAGAACGGTACATTGGGAATGTGAAGGGGGTTACGCCGCATTACCAGGTTCATCTGAAGAAAAGGGGAGCATTGGATCATGCGGAGCTGCATGTTGAAGTATCTGAGGACTTTTATGGAACGCTGCCCAATTATGATTTAAATCATCCAACTGCCCAGGAACTTATTAAAAATCTGCAGAAAGTCTTGAAAATGGAAGCGCTTGTATCCATCGATGTCACGCTGAAGGAACCGCACACTATACCGCGGTCGGAGGGAAAAGCAAAACGCGTTGTCGATTCCCGAAAAGCGATGTCAAAATCCATCTGAATTCGAACATATCAATTCTGAGCGAAGGGCTGCTGCCTTCGCTTTTCTTTTCAATTTCGTTTGTATGCACTATAATGAATGTATTGAGTTTACATTAAAATGGCTGTCTTCGCGCTGTTTCTTACCTTTTGTTTGAAATCGTTGCAGGCGGACACTTTCTGCGGGCAAGACTTTGGTTTCCTCACGAGAACTTGATGTTCGTTGTGAATTCTTTAGTTGCTACTTTCCCGCTTGAATCGCTGTCTATTGTTTCTTCGATAGTTTTAATTAATAAATGACAGCCTTCGCTTTTTAAATAGATCATGTAGAAAAGGAAATCAAATATGCAAAAAACGTTTAATACACGTTCGATGATATTTACGTTATACGGGGATTATATCAGTCAATACGGCGATGCCATATGGATTGGCAGCTTGATTCGATTGCTTGAGGAATTCGGACATAATGAACAATCTGTACGTGCAGCTGCTTCCCGCATGAGCAAGCAAGGATGGATTGAGTCACTAAAACAGGGGAATAAAAGCTATTATTATTTAACGGAACGCGGAAAATCACGTATGAACGAAGCAGCCAACCGCATCTATCAAGTCGAATCACCATCATGGGATGGAAACTGGCGAATACTCGTATATTCAATCCCGGAGAAAAAACGGCATTTACGGGATGAATTACGGCGTGAGCTCACATGGAGCGGGTTTGGTCTTTTATCAAACAGTTGCTGGATTACTCCTAATCCACTCGAAAACGAAATTAATAACCTCATTGAGAAATATCAGATTTCCCCGTATGTGAACTACTTTACTGCCACCCATATGGGGACCAGCGACAATCGGGAATTGGTTCGTAAATGCTGGGATTTACAGGACATCAATAATCAGTACTCACAATTTATTGAAAAATACAGCCAACAATATATTATCGATCGCAATGAGGTGGAAAATGGCAATATGAGCGATGGCAGTTGCTTTGTCGAGAGGACCCTATTGGTTCACGAATTCCGGAAGTTTTTATTCATTGACCCCGGCCTGCCAAAGGAACTACTGCCTGAAAAATGGCTGGGGGAATCGGCCTCTTCCTTGTTTAGGGATTATTATCGGTTACTTGAAAAACCCGCAACACGGTTTTTTGAGTCGGTGTTTGAAGCTCCCAAAAAAAATTATAATCTGTGAAACGAGAAAAACCGGTTAGGAGGCAGCCTCCTAACCGGTTTTATATAAAGGGTAAAAGAGTATATAATTTTGAAAGATAGTGAAATACCGAAATTATAAGATTTGTCGAATTCCATCAACATAACCTCTAACCTCTGAGACTAGGTGTCAGTTGGAATTGTTTTGGTGCGTGAGAATTTTTTCAAATACTTCGTTTCTTTTAAACTGCTGTCCCTTTTCAACATATGTTGTGATGGTTTCTTCAATCATTTCCAAGTCCTGATTGGTCATTGTTCGGACGACTTTTCCAGGTGAACCAAGAACGACCGATCTAGGTGGGATAACCTTACCGGGAGGGACTAGGCTGTTCGCCCCAACAAGCGAATACTCTCCTATGATCGCGCCATCCAGAACTGTTGCCCCCATGCCGATTAGTGATCCCTTTTTCAATGTGCAACCGTGCACGATGGCATTGTGGCCAATCGATACTTCATCTTCGAGGATTAGCGGATAATCCTCATACAAGTGGCACATGGTATTGTCCTGAATATTGCACCGTTCGCCAATTTTAATTTTCCCTTCATCTCCACGCAGCACAGCATTAAACCAAACACTTGATTCTACCCCAATTTCAACATCGCCAATCACTTTTGCCCCGTCTGCAATAAAAGCAGTTTCATGGATTTTCGGAACACTTTGTTTGTATCGGTAAATCATGTACACCCTCCTAATAAATTATGTTATAATTCTTAATATAACATAATTTATACGGAGGTGTTAATTCATGAATGATTTAACAAAACTATTACGTATTAAATACCCGATTATCCAAGGTGGAATGGGGAATATCAGCCATGCCGAACTCACCTCAGCTGTATCAAATGCCGGCGGGTTAGGCACAATTGGCGTCGGTACAATGGATCCGGATACGGTGGAACGAATATTAACAAGTATTCACTCCCAGACAAGTAAGCCGTTTGCGGTCAATCTTCCAATAGCGGTTCAGCCATACATAGAAGATATGATTGGTCTGGTCAAGAAATACGGGATACCTGCTGTTACGCTATCAGCCGGAAATCCTTCACCATATATTCAGCAATTTAAAGAGGACAACATCGTGGTCATGTGTGTTGTTGCTAATGACAAGCAGGCAAAAAAGGTAGAGGATAATGGGGCAGATGTGATTATCGCAGAAGGCTATGAAGCTGCTGGCATTAATTCCTCTGAGGAACTGACGACTTTTACCTTGACCCCAACTGTTTCTTCCAGGGTAAATGTTCCGGTTATCGCAGCCGGTGGTGTTGGAAATGGGCAGGGCATTGCTGCAGCGATGAGCTTGGGGGCACAAGGTGTGCAATTAGGAACGCGGCTGATTGCAACCAAAGAGGCTCAGGTACATGCGGATTATAAAGAGGGAATCCGGAACGCAGGGGCTGACGGAACAATCATTGTCGGTAGGCCGTATCAGAGAATTAGACGGGTTTTGAAAACACCATATAGCGAGCATCTCCTTCAGTCTGAAAAAGAAAATCAGCCGGCTGATGTGTATTTAGAAAAGACGGATGAAAAACACCATCTCGTCGGTGCCATTGAGGGGAAACTTTCAGAAGGGCATGTGAATGCCGGGCAAATTGCCAGTCTGATTGAAGACATCCCGTCAGTCGAGGATCTGTTAAAGAGTATGATGACAGAAGCACGTGAATCATTCGAAACAAATTTTTCCATGTTCAATTAAAAAATGGAGCGGATATCCCTACACATCCGCTCCATTTTTTTGAATTTTTATACTTTAATATTGACATTATTGTAATAATTAGTTACTCTTTGTATAACGAAAATATAAAATGCGTTTAAAAAACGTTATGCTTATATGTATGAAATTAATGTTGGCGAAGGAGATGAGATAATGCCTGAAAAACAAACGGTTGACATTACCATAATAGGGGCAGGTCCGGTAGGTCTTTTTACAGCTTTTTATGCTGGCATGCGAAGCGCATCCGTTAAAGTAATTGATAGTTTGCCCGAAGTAGGAGGGCAGTTATCGGCATTATATCCAGAAAAGTATATTTATGACGTTGGTGGCTTCCCAGGTGTGAAAGCGAAAGATTTAGTCGACCAACTCCATATGCAGGCACAAAAATTTTCCCCAAAGATCCATCTGAATGAAACAGTTGAAAGCGTGATTCAGCAGCCTGATGGATCATTCAAACTCGTAACATCATCTGCCGTCCATTATTCCCGCAGCATTATTATTGCAGCTGGAGCAGGTGCATTTGAACCCCGCAAATTAAAAGTGGAACGGGCGGACACTTACGAAGAAAACTGCCTTCATTATGCGGTGAAGGATATGGAATATTTCAAAGACCGCCGTGTTCTGGTTTGTGGTGGGGGAGATTCTGCAGTTGATTGGTCACTGGCGCTGGAGCCGATTGCGAAAGAGGTAACGCTCATTCATCGCCGGTCCTCATTCAGGTCTCACGAACATAGTCTTTCACTGTTGAAGCAGTCAAGTGTGGATATTAAAACACCTTTTGAGGTCAATCAATTAATTGGAGAGGACGATAAGATTGACCAGGTTTTGATCAAGGAAGTGAAAGGGGAAAATACATTTTTGCTGGACGTGGATGACCTGATTGTAAACTTTGGTTTTGTGACTTCACTTGGACCGTTGAAAACCTGGGGGTTAAAAACTGAAAAGAAAGCCGTTCAAGTCAATTCCCATATGGAAACGAACATCCCGGGTATTTTTGCAGTTGGCGATATCTCCACTTATGAGGGGAAACCGAAATTAATTGCAACTGGCTTTGGCGAAGCTCCAATTGCTGTGAATCATGCGAAAACATTTGTTGATCCAAATGCAAGACGACAAGCAGGACACAGCACAAACATTGCCGCGTTTGCTACGTAAATACAAAATAAAACAAAGATGGAGGATCGACTAATGGGAAGAATCAGAAAGTCCGTTGACGGGACGCTCGCTACCATTACATTAAACCGTCCGGATGTCTTAAATGTGTTTGATTATGAAATGCTGGAACAGCTGCAGGAAGTAGTTGAGGAAATCCGGTTGGATCATGGTATCAGGGCAATCATTTTTGTTGGTGCCGGTGAGAAGGCTTTCAGCGCTGGGGCAGATTTAAAAGAGAGGAAACACTTAACCGAAAGGGAAGTACGGCGCAATGTCAATAAAATTCGGCAAGTATTTAACTTGATTGAGGAATTGCCACAGCCAACGATTGCTGCCATTAACGGATATGCTCTGGGGGGCGGCTTTGAGCTGGCATTAGCATGTGATTTGCGACTGGCCGCTGATCATGCACAGATGGGGTTGACGGAAGTTAAGTGGGCAATCATTCCCGGAGGCGGCGGCACACAGCGCCTGACCAATCTGATTGGATCTGCCTATGCAAAAGAACTAATCTTAACGGCACGCAAAATAGGAGCGGATCATGCAAAAGAACTTGGAATCCTTAATGGTGTTACCAGGAAAGACGAGTTAATGGAACAGGCGATTTCTCTTGCAAACGAAATAATGGTAAACGGGCCATTAGCGGTCACACAAGCCAAATATGCAATCAACCATGGAAGTGATGTTGATATCCATACCGGTTTGGCAATCGAATCGAAGGCGTATGAAGTGATTATCCCGACGAAAGATCGGGTTGAGGCGGTAACTGCTTTTAACGAAAAACGGCCTGCAAACTTTCAGGGTAAATAAATGATAAGAGGGTGGTCAGCAAATGAAACCGGGACTCCAGATTGGGGATCAAGCTTGCATTACAGTCAAGGTAACAGAAGATATGTTTGCGCAGTTTAATGGGGAAGTTGTGCACCGCGCCTATTCCACAGTATCCATGTTGTATCACATGGAATGGGCTTCCAGGAAGTTAATCCTTCCGTACTTAGAACAAGATGAAGAGGGTATGGGAGCCGCCGTACAATTGAAACATATTGCTCCTTCAGGAGAAAAAGCGCAACTGGAGATTATCGCAACAATTGAGGACATGCGAAGGAATTATATTATGAGCCAGGTTGTTGTTAACAATGAGAAAGGGAAAATTGGTGAAGGGAAAATTAAACAAGTTATTTTGCCAAAGGAACACATTGGAAGGCAGCTGTCTTAACCTATGAACATCGGGGGGAGGTACCTTGAAACATGTAATTGATGAAAGTGAAATGCACGAGCGGTACAAATCGGAAATCTTTGATGTGATGGAAAATGAACCATATGCTCGTTTTTTAGGAATTAAATTAGTCAAAATTAGCGAGGGGAAGGCAGTTGCAAAACTGAATGTGAAAGACTATATGCTAAATTCACATGGTACAGTGCATGGAGCAATTATATTTGCCATTGCTGATTATGTTTTTGCTTCTGCCTGCAACTCTTATGGTAAAACAGCTGTAGGCCTATCAACTACTATTAACTATATGAAAGCTGGGAAGAAAGGAAGTTGCCTCCAAGCAACAGCAATAGAAGAGAAGAAGAACCATAAATTAGGGTGGTATAAAGTAGAAATAGAAAGCGATGAAGGGTTAATTGCTACGATGGAAGCGGTGGCCTATCGCAAAAGTCAATATTTTGTTCCAACAGAAGATTAACTCCCCGCACGTTTTTTCGTATACTACAGACCGGGCACAATAGTCGTCTTTGCTTCTTTTGCTGTTTGGCTTCTCTTTTCACCTATTGAGAGAGGATAAATGTCATTTTGTTTATGGTTGTTTAAGAAATGTTTTACTAGTATTTACTATAAACTGCAGGAAAAATAGTTCGCTTCTATGATAGAATAAAAGAAATGTGTACGAAAAACACACCTGATTATCAACATAGGAGTGGAACAATTTTGGACAAAAATGACATAGCAAATATCCGGAAACAATTCAAAGTAGATAATGATTTGTTGGAAATACATGACATTTTTAATGTGTACATCATGAAAGAATCGAGTGATATTTACCATCACCAGAGTGTACCATTTGAAATGCTGGAACAGGAACAGAAAGAATTGTTTATGGATAACTTTAAAAAAGTATTATCCGGTCAATTAGATGAAAAGTTATTTGAATTAAAGTTTCAGCGCGATGCGGAAAACAACAGTCAGCTCATTCTCCATCAAGCCCTATTAAGTAATGATACAGAAGAATGGAAAGGGCAAATGCTTAAGCTCGTCGAAAAAATGCTGAAGGATAAGCAATATGAAATGGATATTGTTGTAACCTTTATTCGCGGAGAGTATATGAAACCGATGAAGCGTCAGAGTGAAGAGGCCGAAGAAAGTGAGCGGGATACCGTTTATTCTAATCCCTTTATTCTATGTAGTATGAATAAAACGCAGGATCCGAAAAAAGAGTTACTGTTTGATTATGTGGAAAAGGAGTTTAAGTATAATATTGTCGTCGATCCAATTATTAATCTGAAAGCTCCTATATCAGGATTTCTATTTCCTTCTATCACAGATAGTGCTGCCGATGTTAACCACGTTCTTTATTCGGCAGGGAAGAAGAATGAACCGAGTTATCATTTTATCGAAGAAGTGTTAAATGCGGAAGAAATTATGACTGCCGCACAGGATAAGTTGGTTTTTGAGGAAATTGTAAAAAACGTAGCTGGTGATCAAGCAATCAACACATCCACACTATCGAATGTTTATGATGAAATTCATCGGGTCGTGGAAGAAAATGAAGAGGAAGATGTACCGAAATTAGACTACAAAGATGTAGAAAACGTTTTAACAAGCAGCGGAATAGAAGATGTCAATACGGAGAAAGTAGAGTCCGCTTTTAAAACGGTGCTTGATGATGAACGTTATGAGTTTAAAGCAACCAACGTTGTTCCGAAATATGATTCCAAATCAATCAAAATTGAGACAAAAATAGCGAATATCTCCATAAGTCCACAAGATTTAAGATATGTACGTCAAGTCCATTTCAGCGGGAAGCGCTACTTAATGATGGAAGTTGACGAGAATGCGGTGATTGAAGGCTTCGAAATGATCCCGGAAGCTTTGTTTCAAAAAGCGCCAGAGGATGAAGAATGATACGCTGAAGTCGATACTAAGGGAACAAAGACGTTGTAAGCCAAAGAAGGACAGGAACTTTGAATGAAGGTGGGAACAGGGATGCAAAATCAAACGAACGTCATCTTAGACTGCGATCCGGGCCATGATGATGCCATATCGATTATTTTAGCGGCTTCAAAGATAAGCCCTCTCAAAATAGAAGCAATTACGACCGTTGCTGGGAATGTTGATGTTGGAAAAAACACATTGAATGCGCTCAGGGTATGTGACATCGCAGGATTAACCGAAGTGCCTGTCGCACAGGGATCGTCGAAACCGTTGCTCAACAAGATGGAAATTGCTGAAGAAATACATGGGGAAACGGGGTTGGAAGGCCCGGCACTTCCGAATGAACCCAGCAAACAAGCCGTTGATCAGCATGCGGTTGATCTGATTATTAGTAAAGTGATGGCATCAGATGGAGATATAACGCTAGTTCCAACCGGCCCATTAACGAATATTGCCCTGGCAATGATTAGGGAACCGAATATTATCCCGAAAATCAAAGAAATCGTCTTAATGGGAGGCGGTACATTCGGTAATTGGACTCCGGCTGCTGAATTTAATATTTACGTAGATGCCGAGGCTGCAAAAGTAGTCTTTGAAAGTGGTGTGCCCATTACGATGTTTGGTCTGGACGTGACACATCAGGCCTTGGCGACACAGGAAACGGTTGACGAACTATCTGAAATAGATAATCCAGTTGCTCATTTTGTTGTGGATTTATTGAAATTTTTTATCAAGACAAATCAAGATGTTTTTGGAATGGATGGCGGTCCCATTCATGATGCGTGTACAGTGGCATACTTGATCGATCCTTCTATTTTTGATTTTAACCATGTACGGGTGGATATTGAAACCAGAGGGGAATTCACATATGGCATGACGTGTGTTGATACGCTTGGTGTAACCAATAGAGAACCAAATGTGAAATTCGCCCATCAGTTAAAGCCGAACAAATTCTGGAAGATGTTTGAAGAAGCATTAGAATCCTATTCGGCATAAGCTGCCAGCTCAACAAGGCTGGCAGCTATTTTTAATACGAAGTGTTCCAAATCTCTCCGCAGAAAGTTCTCTTAACTAACCCTGCAAGTACTCCGCCAACAACCGCCCATACTCTTCCTACTTATCAATCATAGTCTTCCAGCGATAGCAATCCACGTAAATGCGGATCCTTCAATTTTTTCTTCACTTCCCGTCCCCAGTTTTTTACTGCGTCAACTGTCGTATTTTCCTGTTCGGCGATTGTTTTGTAGGGCATTTCCTGAATAATTACGTAATAGACCCATTTCCATTGCTTGTCCGTCAATTGGGACTGGAGGTTTCCCCAAAGACTGGAGTCTTTTAGCGGAAGGGGCTGGTCGGCCACGATAGGACGGGAACCTTCTGTACCACGGTGGTAATTACCATCGGTGTATTGAGTTCTTTGTTCGTGAGCGGCCTCCTGGTGGATCTCATTTTGCCGGGTATCGCGGCGGATGCGGTCAATCAGGCGGTTCCGGATCATATAATTGAAGTACGTTGCCATGGGGCCCTTGTCCGGTTGATACGTTTCATAGGCATTCCAGAGCGCGACCAATCCTTCCTGAAAGAATTCTTGATGCGGATCGCGGATGTGCATCTTGTGAATTTGATAATGAATCCGTCGCTCGTTTTGCTTAAAAATCTCTTCAAATGTCAGTTTATTGTCCATGTGATAGCTCCTTTGCAATTTGGATAGAACGCTTCTACCCTTACAATCGAAATGGGGAGGCAAAAGGTGTCATGATTTGGGAAAGTTTTTTATTTTTTCTTGGATACGTGAGAGGCAGGGTATATTATTTGTTATTTTCAGTTTTATTGGTATACTAAATAGAAATCCACCCCACCTCATAAAAACTGCAAAGGAAGTGCACCAATGCCCCTAACAGCACTGACTAATCCCTCAGATTATATGCGTTATGTAACACCCCACAATCCTTTTGTAGCAGCACTTTTAAGTATACACTAAACAAGAAGAAATTTAATTAGGAATGATCTTCAGGACGCTTGTTTCGTCAAACTATTTTATTTATAAAATTTAGTTGCCGGATTAATTTTTGAGGAGTGCTATAAAATGAAAAATATTAATTCTCCGGAAGAGTTATTTGAGGAAATGAAAAAGATAAACAAAAGCAATTCTGTCGCAAAGTTTTTTGTGCCAGGTAAAGGGAATTTTAAATTGGTTTATGAAGAAAATGAAAAAACAATTCAAGAAGAAGTGGAAGAAGATACTGAACTAAAAGAGATGATCCAGGAAAGCAGAAAGGAATACAAGGAAGGTAAGTATAAGACTACTGGTGAAATTATTGACAAAATATCCGGTAATACAAAGTCATCTGAATCGCTGGACGCTCTTTTTGGTGATTTAGACGATGGCCAGGATGGGTATTAAACGAATTGAAAGAAAATGTTGAAGGAAGGGCGGACTCCCTATTGGCTTGATCGCGGGGAGATTGAACAGATGTATGTAGAAGTATAAAATGTGATTAAAAAATGACGCAATTCTATTATGAGATACAAGGAGAAATACCATGCACAATCCACCAGAGCCACTAAATAAATCATTTTATAATCAGCCGACACTCCAACTGGCGCAGTCATTGCTTGGGAAATTGCTGCTGAAGGAAACTGATGCTGGACTTGCTTCCGGATTTATCGTGGAAACAGAAGCATACCTCGGCCCTGACGATCGTGCGGCACATAGCTTCAATAACAAGCGAACAAAACGAACGGAAATCATGTTCGGTGAAGCCGGTCATGCGTATACCCATACAATGCATACACATTGTCTTATTAACGTTGTAACCGGTGGTATCGGTCACCCGGAGGCAGTTTTAATTCGGGGTGTGGAGCCGTATACGGGGCAGGGATTAATGGAAGGACGGCGCCCCAAGGCAAAGAAGAAAAGGCAATGGACGAATGGCCCGGGCAAATTAACAAAAGCACTTGGCATCACGATGGATGATTATGGACATGCATTAGATCAGCGTCCGCTGTGGATTGCCGATGGAAAAATGATAGAGACCTCACAAATCGCGTCAGGTCCAAGAATCGGGATTGATAATTCCGGAGAGGCCAAACATTATCCATGGCGCTTTTGGGTTGCTGGGAATGACTTTGTTTCCAGATGAAACAGTGAACAGTGTCCGGGGACTGTCCGCTAAGTTTAATCAAGTGATATCCTCATAAAAAAACACCTTCATTGCAATAAAGGTGTTTTCGTTATGTGTTACTGCTTATTCATGTTACGGGGACTTTTTTAAAAAGATCCGTATCCGGCCATTCACGCATCAATAGCGTGTGACTAAATATCGGAATGATCTCTTCAATGTGATGCGTCCTGCCAAGCACACGTACGGTTCCTGTTGTTGTTTCAACCACGTTCTTCCTTCATTTTCTGCTGTTTATGCAGCACATGCTTGGTTCCCCATTCATGCATGGCAGCTAGAATCGGTTCCAGACCTTTACCATATTCGGTAATGGAATACTCGACTTTTGGCGGCACTTGTGGGAAGACAACCCGCTCGACAATATCCTCATCTTCCAGTTCGCGCAACTGTTTTGTCAGCATCTTCTGGGTAATACCGGGTACATTCCGTTTCAGTTCACTAAATCGCTGTGTGCCATCATTCAATAAATGCAGCAAGATAATTGGCTTCCATTTTCCAACTAAAATTTCTAAAGCATCCTCCACACGGCACAATTCCGGCTCTATTTCCATCTGGTTCTCCTCCATTAGTATCTTTTTGTATACTATATGACATGAAAGTGCGTACTTACATTTTGCATTATTATACTCTATAATAACATCGTAAAGAATAGATAGAAAGGCGGAATGATACGGGAGCACAGGTTGCTCGTACGGTCATCACGGACTGGGACAAGAAGCCTGTCCCCATGTCTCGAAGAAAGGTTGAGATGAATGGAAAATTATCGTATAGATCCGAGTAAAGGGTTGGAGTTTGGTTTATATACGCTGGGGGATCATCTGCCCGAACCTGCGACGGGAGAGCGAATTTCTGCACAGCAGCGCATTCATGAAATTATTGAATTGGCGAAGCTGGCCGAAGAGGCGGGAATTGATTTCTTCAGTGTTGGTGAAAGTCATCAAGATTATTTTGTGACACAGGCGCATTCGGTAGTTCTATCGGCTATTGCGCAGGCAACGGAAAAAATAAAAATTGCAAGTTCCTCGACGATTATCAGCACGCTGGATCCAGTTCGGGTGTATGAAGACTTTGCAACATTGGATCTGATTTCAAAGGGGCGGGCGGAGATCATTGCCGGTCGTGCATCCCGAATAGGAAACTTTGATTTACTAGGCTATGATCTGCATGATTATGAAGACTTGTATGAAGAAAAATTTGACCTGCTGCAGAAGATAAATGAAGAGGAAGTGATCAACTGGAGCGGCCAGTTCCGGGCACCGCTGAAAAATGCGCGGGTGCTGCCGCGACCGCTAAATGGGTCAATGCCAATCTGGCGTGCGGTCGGCGGAACCCCTGCCAGTGCGATTAAGGCGGGGTATGCTGGTGTTGGGATGTTCATGGCTCATCTGGGCGGCCCGGTGTCGGTCTTTAAGCGTACGGTTGATGCGTATCGGGAGGCTGCACAGCATAGTGGCTTTGATCCATCTGAACTGCCTGTGGCGACGGCGGGCTTTTTCTATGCGGCTGAAACCTCGCAGCAGGCATTGAGGGACATGTATCCGCATATTAATGAAGGTATGAAGCGAACGAATGGACAGGGCTTTCCAAAACAGCATTTCGCACAGGGCGTCGACAAGCATAATGTCATGAATATCGGCAGTCCACAGGAGATCATTGAAAAAATACTTTACCAGCATGAGCAATTTGGTCATCAGCGCTATATCGCACAAATGGACTTCGGTGGTATGCCATTTGATAAACTGAAGAAAAATATCGAACTGATCGGGACAGAAATTCTACCAGCTATCAAAAAATATACGAAAAAGGGAGGGGGACAGTAAACCTGTCTCCGCTTCCCGCTAGGAGGATGAGGTTATGAAGCTTGTTGGGTTGTCGGGGTCGATTGTCGGCTCGAAAACGAGAACGGCTATGAATTATGCTGTTAAAACGATTTCCGAAACGTATCCGGAAGCGGAAGTGACACTGCTTGATTTAGCTGATTATGATATTCCGTTTAGTGACGGACGGAATTATCTGGAGTATGAAGGGGATGCTGGCTATGTAACGCAGACGCTGATGGAAGCAGATGCGATTATTATTGGGACACCTATTTTTCAGGCGTCCATACCAGCGACATTGAAAAACATATTTGATCTGCTTCCAGATAGTGCATTCCGCGATGAAGTGGTCAGTATCCTTGTAACGGCAGGGTCAGCCAAGCATTACTTAATTGCGGAACAGCAGTTAAAACCGATTTTAACGTATATGAAAGCACAAATTGTTCAAACGTATGTCTTTATCGAAGAAAGGGATTTCTACCGGAAAGAAATTACGAACGAGGATGTGTTATACCGGATCGAGCGTCTGGTGGAAGATACCGTTGTTCTAACGGAAACGTATAGGCGCATACAGGAAGAAAAAGAAGCGGAATATGATTTTTAGCAAATGCCCCATGGCAAAAAATATCGCCATCTTTCCACAAGAAAGAGATGGTGATATTTTTTTATTTCCGGAATAGACTTGACAATAAAAATAAGTTGTAAATTTAAAATATTGTATTGACATTCAGAATTATGCAAATTATAATTTAGTTACTAAATGTCGACAGTCGACATTAGGGTCGTTTTTTTATCATTAACCAGAAAAGAGGGTGACCCATTTGCAGCACTTGCCATATGGATGGAGGGGAAAATTGGGCCTGGTTTACATTGCTTCTGCTTGGTCTATGGAGGCTGAATTTTATGCTATGGCTCCGTTGGGGGTTTCGGCACATACGACAAGAGTATCTTTAGGTGATGATCCGGAACATTTCACAGTTCATGATTTGGCGAATTTAAAGGACAAAACCATTGAGGCTACTGCATTGTTGGCACAAGCGCCTTTAAACGCAATTGCTTTTGGCTGTACCAGCGGAAGCTTTGCAAATGGAGTGGCTTATGATAACGAACTGATAGGCAAAATGGAAGAAGTTTCTGGAGGTATTCCTTGTACAACGACATCTGCATCAGTTGTGGAAGCATTAAATGCCCTTCATATTAATAAGATTGCCATAGCCACCCCCTATGAAAAATCGGTTTATACATTGGCACGTAAATTTATGGAAGATAGTGGATTTACCGTCACAAATGTTACTGGGTTAGGATTAAGCAATGATTATACTATCTCTTCTTTGGATGCTCAGACCATCTATAAAATGGCGAGAGAAGCTGATACAGAGGATGCGGAGGCACTCTTTATTTCATGTACCGGGCTGTCAGCTGCATACATTATTGATGCGTTAGAAGAAGATCTGAGGAAGCCTGTCATTATTTCTAATCAGGCTACATTCTGGCAAAGTTTAAGGTTAAGTGGAATTTATCGTGTTATTCATGGATTTGGGAAATTGATGCAAACTTGACAATATTCCTTAATGATTGGAAAATAAAGAAAAGTGTATGCGCATACATTAAAAAACTCGAATCTATCTCAAATGATTCAGGAAAAAGGTGGTGATGCAGGAGCATGGGTAAGAAAATTGATAAGGTGTGGTCCGAAATAGAGAAGGGGATTTTAAGTATTACAACCCTGTTAATGACGTTCATGCTGGTAGGGAACGCTGTCAGTCGTTACTTCTTTAGTAAAAGTTGGGGGTTTTCGGAAGAGGCTGGACGGTTGGCTATTGTTGTGATGACCTTTGTTGGGATTAGCTATGCAGCTCGAAAAGGGATGCACATTGAGATGTCCGGGTTTTACGACATGATGCCAGAAAGATATCAGCGAGTGCTTACGATTATCATCAACATAGTTACAACAATTGTCATGCTTATCAGTACCTATTTAAGCTTTCAGTATGTTGTACATTTATACCAAATTGGTGAGGTTTCATCCATTCTTCGTATACCTCTTTATCTCGTAATGAGTTTTATTCCATTAGGGTTTTTCCTGGCGGCAGTCAGGTATTTCATTGATTTTATAAACGTTACATTTAAGCGGGTTTAAGGCTTGATAAAACAGCAACTAACGGGGGTTATTTTGTTTTGTTATGGTGGATAATGCTTTTAATACTGGCCATGCTCTTTCTTAAAGTTCCGATAATGGTGGTGTTGATCAGTGCGGTACTGCTTATGATGGCTACATTGGCTCCGAATCTGGATACCGTTATTTTTGTACAACAGCTTGTAACAGCGATTGATTCCTATGTTCTCTTGGCCATTCCGATGTTCATTTTTACTGCTGACATTATTGTAGAGGGGAAAACGGCTGATCGTCTGTTGGATTTTGTCCGAGATATTTTCGGTCATATTCGAGGGGGGACAGGCATAGTAACGGCAGCCACCAGCACATTATTTGGTTCTGTATCTGGTTCATCACAGGCTACAATAGCAGCCGTTGGGCCACCAATGCGGAGACGGGCTTTGGAATATGGTTATACAGATTCCCATATAATGGGTAACATTGTAAACTCTGCTGGTATTGCCATTCTTATTCCGCCAAGTATTGTGATGATCTATTACGGCATGTTGACTGGTACCTCCATAGGCGAACTTTTTATTGCAGGTCTGATACCTGGGGTTATGATTTTTCTCGGGTTTGCCATTTACGAATACATTATTGCCGTCCGCAGGGATTTACCTGTGCAGCCAAGGGCAACAATTCGCCAAATATGGTCATCATTTCGGAAGGCCTTTTTAACATTTGGGTTCCCGGTTCTTATTCTGGGTGGTATTTATTTAGGGATATTCAGTCCGACAGAAGCGGCGGCTTTTTCTGTATTATACGCGATCATTCTGGAAGTATTTATTTTTCGATCGGTTAAGTTAAGGGATCTGTACTCGATTGCTGTCTCAACGGCGGTTGTTACGAGTGTTGTGTTTATTTTGTTAGCTGCGGGTGGCGCTTTTTCATGGATTATTTCTTATTTGAGAGTGCCACAAATGCTGACAGAAGCAACCTTGGGAAGTGATCCGTCACAGCTCCAGGTTATATTGATTATGTCGCTGTTTTTCCTCGTTTCGTGTATGTTTGTGGACTCATTAGTTGCGATAGCTATTTTAACACCAATCTTTTTCCCACTGGTCACGCAAATGGGGGTTGATCCGGTTGCAGTTGGGATATTGGTAACCATGCAAGCGACACTTGGAACAGTGACACCACCATTTGGGGTGAATATATTTACCGCGTGTGCGATTTTTCAGCAGCCATATGGAAAAGTGGTTAAAGGTATTATTCCTTATATAGTAATCTTTGCGGTGATTAATCTCATTTTAATCTTCTATCCGGATTTTATTACCGCTTATCGATCCATTCTTTAAACGTTTCACATTGTATAGGAGGTGTTTAGGGAATAGTAAGAAGTTAAATTGGGTTGAAAAAATGATAGGGGGAGAAAAATGCTTAACAAAACAAGACTCATTTTTGTACTGTTCGTAGGATTGATGGCCATCGTGAGCATTGGATGCAGTGATAGTGGAGGGGATGGTGATGCAGACGCCAGCGGTGAAGGCAGTATAACGATTAAGTTCGCCCATGAAGAGGGGCAGGGTGATGTTCAAGATTTATATGTGAATAAATTTAAGGATCTGATCGAGGAAGAAACAGACGGACGTATTACAGTAGACGTTTATACTGCTGGAACACTCGGCGGGAATGACGACATGTTCACCCAACTGCAGACAGGGGCCATTGATTTTGCTATTTCATCCCCAGGCTTTACAGGAGATGTTATTCCGGAGACACAAGTCATGGCAATTCCTTTCCTGTTCTCAGATAACTTAGAAGTCAATAAAAAAGTTTTAGATGAAAGTGAAGCTTTATATGGAACATTAGCAGATAAATATAAAGAAAAAGGAATCACGCCATTTAAGTTTTGGCTGGAAGGATTTATGTACTGGACAGCTAACCAACCGATTAAAACACCTGAGGATATGGACGGCTTAAAGATGCGTGGAATGCCTACTCCTCTTATTATGGAGTCCTATAAACAGTTCGGAGCAGACCCACAGGGCATAGATTCGGGTGAAATTTATACGATGCTTCAAACTGGCGGGATTGATGGTCAGGAAAACCCGTTATTTTATATTTACAGCAGCAAGTTTTATGAAGTACAGGATTATTTAATAGATTCAAAGCATCATATTTACACAACGGCAACTCTGGCGAACTCTGACTTTCTGAACTCCCTTGATGAGGCTGATCAGGAACTTATTCGTGACACCATACAGGAAGTAAATGATTGGTCATTCAGCATGCAGAAGGAAGAACAGGAAAAGGCCATGAAGGGAGTGAAGGAATCCGATATCAACATTATTGAATTAACGGAAGAACAAAGAGCTGCCTTTAAAGAGTTATCCATGCCTGTGCGTGAAACGTATATCGAAGAGGGCGGAGAGGATGCTGAAGAAATACTGAAAACAATCGAAAAAGAGATTGAAGAAGCAGAAAAAGAAGTAGGTGAATAGGATGCCTTAGACATTAGGCTTCCGTGTTGTACATGGTAAAAAAAGGGTACCTGCTAAACGCAGTGCAAGTATTCCCATACCTAGTCGCAGTGTTTATTCGTTTATAAAACTTTGAAATACGGGAAAAGGTCCCGTTAGAGAAAAGGAGGTTGCCGACCATGTTATTCAGCCACAATGAATATACGAATCGACTGCAAAGAACCAAGGAGAGAATGGAGGAAGCGGGGGTTGATGTGTTACTTCTAACCAACCCTTCTAACATCAATTATTTGTCAGGGTATGATGGGTGGACGTTCTATGTGGATCAGATGCTGTTAGTCTTCAGTGACGAAAAACAGCCTGTTTGGGTTGGAAGGCTTATGGACGCGAAGGCTGCTAAACTGACTACTTGGTTAGATGACGACAACATTATTCCTTATGGAGACAAATATATTCATTCCAGTGTAAGACATCCAATGGAGTTTGTAGGTGACGTTTTAACACAATTTGGCTATGGAACGAAACGAATTGGACTGGAGATGGAGTCGTACTATTTTTCTGCGTTGTGCTATGAGAAATTGCGCAATAGGCTCCCGGATGCAACGTTCCTGGATGCGAGCTTGCTGGTCAATTGGGTGCGTCTGATAAAGTCGGATCTTGAGATTGAATATATGAAAACGGCTGGAAAAATCGTTGAAAAGGGCATGACGTCGGCAATTGATGCTATTCAATCCGGGGCAAGGCAATGTGATGCTGCGGGAAGTATCTATCAAAGTTTAATTTCTGGGACGAAAGAATTCGGTGGGGACTATCCAGCAATTGTGCCGCTGATTCCTACAGGGGAGGGAACATCTACCCCACACCTGACATGGACAGATAGAAGTTTTAAGCATGGGGAAATGACCATTATTGAAATTGCAGGATGTTATAACCGTTATCATTCGCCGTTAGCACGAACTGTTTCGCTTGGAAAACCAGACCCGCGAATGGAGTATGTATCGAACGTTGTTGTGGAAGGGATTAATGCTGCCCTTGATATTGTGAAACCGGGCATTTACGTTGAAGAAATTGAAGCTGCCTGGAGAAATGTCATTTCCAGACACGGAATCGAAAAAGAGTCCCGGATTGGCTACGCGATGGGACTTAGCTACCCTCCAGATTGGGGAGAGCATACGGTCAGTATCCGGGAAGGTGATAAGACAGTCCTGCAGCCAAACATGACTTTCCACATGATTCCTGGTATTTGGCTGGATGATTCTGGTGTTGAGCTGAGTGAATCCTTCCGCGTTACGAATGAGGGTTGTGAGGTATTGGCTGATTTTCCAAGGGAACTTGTTGTTAAGGAAGATGGATATATTGACCCATGGAATCAATATGCCTGATGTGTCATACACGGAAGTCTAATGTGGAATAAGGTGCCAAAACCCAGCTTATGAGGACCTGTCAGGGGGGAACATATCCCCCTTGGCAGGTTTTTAATTCACAGCCGTAATGAATGCATCTTCAACCCCGGCATTTTTGACTTTCTCCAGCTGTGCCTCGGCGTTATTCCGATTTGAAAAAGCACCGGCCTGCACGCGATACCAGCGTTCGCCGGACATGGTGACCGCTTCAATAAACGATTCGATTCCGTTTGATTGAAGGTGGGACTCCCGTTTTTCTGCGTTTTCTTTCGATTGAAAGGAACCGGCGACGACTTTGTAAAGTGTCCCGTCCTCTTTTTTACGCTTTAGGTTGAATGCTTTTGCCAGACCATTCACATGCCCCTGTGCGACCGTTTGCCGCCAGGAAGGATCCCTCATCAGTTTTGCATCATGGTCATTGTCGATAAACCCATTCTCTGTTAAAAGTGCTGACATCGTTGTTTCCCGCAGTACATGAAAGTTTGCTTTTTTCTGTCCGCGGTTCCGAAGCTGATTTACTTTTGTAATTTCGCTGTGCATGATGTCCTGATAACGAGCAGTGGTAGAGGAGTCAGACAAGCTGCTGTGAATATAATCCTCATACCCTTGAGCTGATCCATTAAAGGAATTACAGTGAATGGATAAATAATAATCCGCACCCCAGGAATTGGCTTCATTTGTCCGCTCGTTTAAACTTTTGGTGCTGTCACCAGTACGGCTCATACGTACGTCCGCATTCGTATAATTGTTTGTTAAAAGATTGCGGATGCGACGTGCAATGTCCAGTGTAATATCCTTTTCTTTCAATCCATTTCCTTGGGCACCTGGGTCTGACCCGCCGTGTCCCGGATCAACATAAATTTTCATCAAAAATCCCCCTTCTGTTTCATAATCTTTTCAGTCATATTCTATTAATAAGAAGCGAATGGCAATTGGACAAAATGGTCAGATTTGACGAAATTGAGCAAAGTGACGTAGACGACGTTCCTACTGTGACAGAATGCGCCGGGTTAAAGAAGGGCGCATTATTTGTGCAGCTGCTGCTTCGGGTGACACTTTTGCTTGTCCGCATGCGATTGTATGGGTACCAGCACTTCTTATAACTACAATCGGGTGGCGGTGGGAAAAAGTGTTGTGTGGGTCAGGGGGTTTGGTATTCTAGGTCGTCGTTTTACCAATAAGATTGTTTAATTTTTCCATGATACCAATATCGGAATATTAACACTACCTGAAAATAAAAAAAGCGCAGCCATTACAGGCTACGCTTATGATTGAGGGGGATTTTTTGTATATCCTATTTTCTTTCCCAGAAACGCTGCTGTGCAATGACAGAGACAAAGTCTTTTCCGAAGTTGGGATTACTTGTGGCAAAAACGACACCAGCTAGGTTATTTTCTTCTGATGCCTGAATATAAGACTGCCCTAAAGAGGCAACACCAATTGGTTTATAGTGTGTATATGCATGATCTACGAAATTCGTTATGTCTTGATTGAATTTTGCTTGATTCAGAGAACTGCCGCCAACGACGTAAAGTGAGTCAAGCAGATAAGGGCTCGTTGTAAGAAATGTTTTATCAACTTTGAGTTTTGTGCCATCAGCTCCTGTAACCGTGCCAAGTTTTTCACTGACAATATCAATAAAAACACCACATTGCTGTAGATAGTTAAGCACATTTGTTACCTCTTTACCGTTGAAACCGTTGCCAATAAGTACACCGACTTTTTGCGTATATGCGTAATATGGTGTATTGAAAATGCTGAGGGAAGGATAACTTGTTGAAACAGGGACATTAGTTCCACTTGGATGTTCAACACCCACATTGTCAGCAACAATACATGCCATCTCCCGATCAACGTTGACGAGCAGATTAACAGCTTGCTGACGAACAAATTCACGTTCCACCCGTCCGATCTGATAACTGAGTGCTTCAATCAAGTGCTGTTTTTCAATCGCCGTCATGCTATTCCAGAATATCCTTGGTTGCGAAAAGTAATCCTTGAACGATTCACTTCGGGCCCGAATTTTGTGCCCTTCGACTTTCTCTGGATAATGTTCATAGCCGCCTTTTTCCGGTGGGGTGGTGTAGGGGGTATTATTTGCCATCGAATTTTCATGATACCATACCTTATCAACGTCGATTGAAAAGTTATTACCACCTCTTCGCTGATTATTATGAAATGGGCAGATTGGTTTATTGATTGGTAATTGCTGATAATTCGGACCAAGCCGATGATAATGTGCAGGCAGATACGCAGCTAACCTTCCTTGCAAGACAGGATCATTGGAAAAATCAATGCCCGGAACAACATTTCCAGGGCTGAATGCCGATTGCTCTGTTTCCGCAAAGTAGTTATCCACATTTTTATTTAATGTCAATTTGCCAATAAGCTGAACCGGCACGACTTCTTCCGGCCAAAACTTTGCAGGATCGAGCGGATCAAAGTCGTATTTGAATTCATCTTCCATTGCAATCAGCTGGACACCTAATTCATATTCCGGATATGCACCACAATCAATTGCCTCCCTTAGATCCCGCCGGTGGAAGTCCGGATCAATTCCACCGATTTTCTGAGCCTCATCCATAAGCAGCGCATGCTCTCCAAGAACAGGTTTCCAAACAAACCTTACAAAGGTTGCTTTCCCTTCTTCATTGACAAACAGGTACGTATTAATCGACCACGATGCCATCATTCGATAGTTTTTTACAACGCCCCGATCTGACATAATCCATAGGGTCTGATGGATCGATTCCGGATTATTGGCGACATAATCCCAAAACGTGTCGTGTGCGCCGGTAGCTGTTGGCATATCATCACGTATATTATTGAAATACGCATGCATTGCATCTGGAAATTTCATCGCGTCTTGATTAATAAGTACAGGATTATTAATCGTCGTCAGATCATAATTTCCTTCTTCTGTATAAAACTTGGCGCCCCAGCAACGCATATCCCTTGCCGTATCCTTGGACCCTCTTCTCCCTTGTACGGTAGAAAACCGGTTAAATACAGGGGTTTTTTTTCCAGCTTCCTGTAAAAATCCAGCTTTGGTCACATGCTTCATGGACTGATAACATTCAAATTCCCCATGTGCTCCGTAACCTCTTGGATGAACCACTCTTTCCGGTATCTCTTCTTTTACAAAATGTGTCATTTTTTCAAAATAATGATGGTCTTCATGTAATGACGGGCCCCGTGCACCGACTTTTAATTGGTTTTGATCTTCTGATATTTTTCTCCCTTGATTGGTCGTCATCGGTTTTCCTGTGTTTACTTTGCGGTATTGATCCAGCTGCTGTTGTTTGAGATTTTCACGATGTCTTTCTTCGTTTTCGTTTCCTGATGACTTATCATCCATGTGATTGCCTCCTTAGTCATAAATATTCACTTTATAAACGTATGTATCTTTTCTGAACTTATTCATTCAATGTTGGAGTGGAATCATCGAATGAATATGTAGTTACATCCTTTTCAAAATGGGAATTTTAATGAATATGTTCGGAAAATAGGCATATGTATGTAATTGGAGTTGAGAATTTAACAACAGGAGGGTGATGACATGAGTAATTCATCCAACAACAATAACAGCAATGATGAGAATAACGAGCGGGGATTTCACAAGGATCCTAAAGATGAGCAGCTGGAACAGTATCGTGAAAGTAATACAGGTCCAGGGGAGAAAATGACTGATGACAACGGTGTAAGGGTTTCGAATGACCAGACTACTTTAAGGGCAGGACGGCGTGGGCCAGGGTTATTAGAAGATTTTCATTTCTATAAAAAACAGACGCATTTTAACCGGGAACGAATACCAGAAAAGGTAGTTCACGCCAGAGGTTTCGGGGTTTATGGAGAGTTTGAAACATATAAATCACTTAAACACCTTACCAGTGCACATTTTCTAGCAGAAGCAGGACGAAAAACTCCCGTATTTGTTCGTTTTTCTAACTTTACCGGAAATCGAGGATCAAAGGATACGGCAATTGATATACGCGGTTTTGCAACCAAATTTTATACCCAAGAAGGCAATTACGATAATCTGGCACTCCAATTTCCTGTTTTCATTCTTGCGGATGCGATGAAATTTATGGATGTAGCCCATGCCGCTAAACCGGAGCCGAATTATCATATTCCGCAAGCCTCTGTTGCTCACGATAATTTTTGGGATTATGTAGCCAATAACCAGGAATCAGCACATATGGTGATGTGGCTAATGTCCATGCGCGGTCGTCCGAGAAGCTGGCGCATGATGGCAGGATGGCCGATCAATACGTTTCGGTTTGTTAATTATGAAACCGGAAAATCAACCTTTGTCCGGTTTAAATGGATACCTAAACTGGGTGTTCATTCGTTGCTATTGGATGAAGCAAATATTATCGGAGGGGTCGATCCGGACTTTCATCACCGGGATATTGTTGAGGCAATCAAAAAGGGAGCGTACCCTGAGTATGAACTTGGTGTGCAGTTGATTGCTGAAGAAGATGAATTTAAATATGACTTTGATATTCTTGATGATACGAAACTTTGGCCAGAGGAAGAAATTCCTGTTGAACGAATTGGTAAGATGACGTTGAACCGGCTCATTGACAACTGGTTTGCAGAGGAAGAGCAGTCAGCATTTGACCCGGCCAGTGTTGTTCCGGGAATTGACTTCACCAACGATCCTGTCCTGCAGGGCAGAGCAATTGCTTACCGGGATACAGAATTATATCGGCATAACTCAGCCAATTTCATGAACCTTCCAGTTAACAAACCAATCGCAGAACAAAACTATAACCTCAGAAGAAACCGTTTGAGACACCGAATTGATGTGGATCATGTAAACTATCATAATAATTCATTAGCTGGAAATACACCGGAAGAAGCCTCTCCAGAAAAAGGTGGATACGTCAATTACCCTGGTAAAGTAGACGGCCACGTGACGAGGGAACTTCCAAGTGAATCGTTTTATGACTTCTTTTCACAAGCAAGACTTTTTTGGAACAGCTTGTCGGCACCAGAAAAGAAGGATCTTGTGGAAAACTTCAGCTATCATCTTGGCAGGGTCGACAGTAAATTCGTCCGGAAACAAAATGTCGATATGTGGGCGAACGTTGATACGGAGATGGCATGTACAATTGCTGACAATATTGGTGTCGAACGCCCAAGTGGGTCCCATGTTCCAGTTGACAAATGCTCGCCAGCCATTAGCCAGACAAACACGCCGCATTCTGCCTACACACAAAAAGTAGGTGTTTTAATCGGAAACGGATTTAATGGGGAAGAAGTAAGAAAGACGCTGGATATCCTGCACCACCATGGCGTTTTTATAGAAATCATCAGTGAGGATCTTGGTATTGTCACAGGGGCAGATGGTACGAAATTGGAAGTAGACAAAACATTCCTCACCACATATCCTGTTTTATATGATTCCCTTTATGTCGTTGGTGGAAGTTCTAAATATGAAGCGAAATTCAGGCAAAATATTACGAACTTCCTTGATGAAGCATACAAACATTATAAACCGATTGGGATCGCAACTACTGCGGATGGCTATATTCAAAGAAGCTCATATAATAATTTGGAAGGAGTCGTTTTTGCCGCGAACAACCGGGACTTTGGTCAGGATTTCGTCTGGGCAATCGCACAGCAGCGTTTCTGGGGAAGGGAGTAAAGAGAACAGCCAAGTCTAAAAAACTTCCATGCCAAGAAATGCATCGGAAATTTTTTGCGGGACGTGGGGCAGGCTCCGTGTCCCCGGGGTGTGCGCTGCACTGGGGACGATCAACCTGTCCCTGTCTCCCGGCATTTATATCACTGGCCTCCTTTGGTTATAGTACCATTAGGAGGTGAAAATTATGGCTAAGAAAAAAGAGCACAATGAGGAAAAAGTCAATACAAAACTGGGCGGTATGGGGCTGTATGGCACAACTTCCAATGAAGAAATAGCCGGTTACAAGACTTCAGGAGACATTGAAAATGCCGGAAAACCAGATAAGGGCTTTCACGAACCGAAAGAAAACGATGATACCGCACCAACATCCTCCATCAAAGAAGGAAATCAGGAGGATTATTAACGGACTTCTTTGTTCCGGAGTTTTATGTTGGGTTCCAGAAGGGCTTTGCCATTTCATTGGTTAGAGCCCTTTTTTTAATTTTATCCTCTTACAACGAAGAAAAAGCGGCGTCATCAATGAACGAAAGCGGGACGAAGGATGTACCTCTGTCCCGCTTACCTGAACTGGGACAAGGAGCCTATCCCCACGTCCCATTATCCAGTTTCTTGTTGTGCGGTTGCTGGTTTTGTTTTTAAATAGGCGATGCTGTAGCCCAAGGTTGCGAAAACGATAGATATAATTGGAACGGCAAAATTAACAATTGCGTATGGTGCATATTGAAAGGCGCTGACACCAAGCGTTCCGAATATAAATACTCCGCATGTATTCCAAGGCACAAAGACAGAAGTCAACGTTCCACCGTCTTCCAGTGCGCGTGATAAGTTCTTCGAGTGCAGGTTCCTTTCTTTGAATACATCACTGTACATCCGGGATGGGACGACGATCGAGATGTATTGTTCCGAACAAGTAAGGTTCGTGAAAAAGCTTGATACAATGGTTGTCGGGATTAATCCTTTGGCTGATTTGGTTAATTTCAAAATCTGGCTCACAATTGCATTCAAAATTCCTGTATGTTCCAGGATTCCGCCATATGTCATGGCAACAATCGTCAATGACACAGTATACATC
The DNA here is from genome assembly GCF_042685205.1 of Lentibacillus juripiscarius. Lineage (NCBI taxonomy): Bacteria > Bacillati > Bacillota > Bacilli > Caryophanales > Bacillaceae > Lentibacillus > Lentibacillus juripiscarius. The sequence goes on along the minus strand of NZ_JBHUNA010000003.1, from coordinate 83,196 downwards.
ATTGATTCAAGTCCGCCACGGGTGAACAAGTTATCAACCATTGCATTTCCGGTTTCCATGACATATCCGCCTTGAAGTGCGCTAAACGCATTCGCAAATGTGTCCCCTTGAACAAGAACCTGACAGATGACCCCTAAAACAATGCCGATAATCAATGCCGGAATGGCCGGCACTTTTCTGGCTACAAGCACAATGACGGCAAGTGGTACCAGCAACAGCCACGGGGAAATAAGGAAGTTCTCCTGCATTACTGCCGCCGTTTGGCTGATATCCCCCTGGGAGACCGAACCCCCGCCAAAATTATTTCCTAAAAACCAGTAAACAATTAAAGCGATTACAAGACCGGGCACAGTCGAGTACAGCATGTGTTTAATATGCTCGAATAAATTGGTTTCGGTAAGACCTGCCGCCAGATTGGTTGTTTCCGAAAGCGGTGACATTTTATCACCAAAATAAGCACCGGAAATAACGGCACCCGCAACCATTGCTGCCGGTATGCCCATGGCAGCGCCAATTCCCATTCCAGCAACTCCTATGGTTCCCATTGTGGACCATGAACTTCCAATCGATAGTGCGACAATGGCACAAATGATGCAGATCGTTACTAGAAACAGGGAAGGGGTGATCATTTGCAAACCATAATAAATCATGGTAGCGACAACCCCGCCTCCAATCCAGGAGCCAATAATCATCCCGACGAGCATAATAATGATTACCGCCGGCAGTGCCAATCTGATCCCTTTGTACATGCTTTCTTCAATATCTTTCCACTGAAAGCCTGCATTCCACGCCACAAGGGCAGCAGTTACCGTTCCGATAATCAGCGGAACATGCGGTGCCCCTTCAAAAACAACAATCGTGACTGCCATGACGGTAATCATGACAACCAACGGGATAAGTGCCTGCAGTAATGATATTTCTTTGTTCTTTCCCATTGTATTCCCTCCCCAATATCCCCAGATGTTTAAGTATAAGTTTCAGAAAAGATGCATCAGTAATCGCTTCCAAAATAGTGAAAATTAGAGAAAATAATAAGCTAGTTAATTATATGACTAGTTTAAAATATTGTCAAACAATGTCGAGAAACCTGTTTTAAAGTAATACAATATAATTCTCGAACAATTATGATGCATAAAAGTGAATGGGCTGCGTCATTTTAAACTTGAGGTGAACGTATATGTTGAATCGTGCGATTACGACAGCTTTGATTGGGATTGGGGCTGCACAATTCTTGAAAATTCCTCTCCATTACAAGGAGACGGGCTCATGGGAGTGGGAAAAACTGTTTGGTTCCGGTGATATGCCGAGTTCGCATTCTTCGGCTGTTACGTCACTGACAACCTATATAGCGCTGCGGAAAGGGATATCCTCAACTGATTTTGGTATTAGCAGTATTTTTAGTCTGATTGTTATGTATGACGCCATGGGGATACGCTGGCAGGCCGGGCAAACGGCTATTGCTGTGAACGATATGTATGAACAATTGGAAAAGCTTGCAGATCACCATCCTGATATTGCCTATAAAAAACGGGAAAAAGAGCTGAAAGAAATGCTTGGTCATATGCCGAATGAAGTAGGTGGCGGAGCCCTGCTGGGAATAGGGATAGGCATCCTCAGTTATTTTGCTCAAAAATAACGTGTTTAACTTTCGAAAAATAAAAAGATGTTCAAGTTCAAGTTGAAGGGAAGGATTTTTTGTGCTAAAATAAGAACACTTGTTTCCTTGGGGTGCTAATATGTCTGATGTGAACGATCGTGGAACAAAAAAATGGACGGCTATGATGCTGCCGGAGCATGAAGAATTGCTGCGGAAGATGTGGGCTGAGCAGGAATATAAAGAAAAGCCAATACTGGACGAACAGCAAAAAGAGGAAATAGATGCACGGCTGCAAGCGGCCGTGAATAACGATCTGACGGTAGAAGTAAAGCATTACAACGGCCGGGATTTTCTTACAAATAAAGGTAAACTGACAAGAATAAATCAGGAACAACTGTGGCTGGGAGATGAATCTATCATTAAACTGGCTGATGTTTTGGATGTGTATATTTAATGACTCCACGTTTGTAAGCTGCAGCTGTTACTGATTAGCAAGGGGGATCTGAAAAGAGATAGACGAAACTCTTTCATTTTTGCTAAGTTATGTTAGAATAGGCATAAAGTTGCAGGATTATCTTTCTTAGTGATCATCCTTGCTCTATTACGTTTTTTTCATTATTCGACTTTGTACTAGTTGACAGCTTTTATTTTTTTAATATTCATGAAGTGGCTAATCATTTATAGAATGCTAGAGAGGACACTAGAATGCAGAACAAGCTGAGGAAGAATTCAACATTACTAAATTAAGAGAAACGTACGACTATATGGTTCTTGTGGCTTTTTTATATTATTTATTTTGCTTATGATATAGCTTATTATTACATATTGCCTGAATTTCCGTGGGAAGTCGAGCAAAAATTATTAAATGATGGAATGGGTTATTGGTCTTATATTATAATGCTAGGCCTACTACCTATAGTTATTTATTTAATGCATTATAAAAAAATATGGATGATAAAATATATTTATTTTGTAACATTTACGATAATGAATATTATAAATGATATTTGGATTTATTGGGGGAGTGAAGCTACATACAGTAATGGCAATGTGATTGAAGTGATAATAGTTTTATTTGCCCCTATATTTGTGAATAAGTATTTTTTTACTTTTGTATCCTTAGGTACCACCCTGAAATTCATCATTGTTGGTTTGGCTATAAAAGATTTGGTGGTTTTATTTCCGCTAATTTTAGTTGTTGTTTTATCCATAATGGGATATATCCTTCTACATCGTTTTCTAAGCTATGTGTCAGCAGTGGAGACATCTTACGACAGACAGCTTGAGGGAATTGTAAAAGGAGTTATTGCAACACTGGAATTGAAAGACCCCTATACACGCGGACATAGTGAACGGGTAGCTCAGTATGCCATGATTCTAGCTAAAGCGACAGGTAAGTTTAAAGTGGACGAGTTAAAATATTATTATTACGCCTGTTTGCTGCACGATATAGGGAAGGTTCATATTCCTGATTCGATTTTGACCAAGCCTGGAAGGTTAACAGATGAAGAATTTGAATTAATCAAAACACACCCATCTGTCGGAGCAGACGCTGTTCGGGATGTGGAAGGAATTGCTGATAATATTGATGTTATCAGACACCACCATGAACGATGGGATGGGGGAGGATATCCAGACGGATTAAAAGGCACAGAGGCGTGTTTCTTGGTCAGAGTGACGGCTATTGCGGATGCGTTTGACGCAATGACTTCTTCGCGATCGTATCGGGCTGCTTTGCCTCTGGATGATGCTTATCAAGAAATAGTTTCCGGTAGAGGGACTCAATTCGACCCAGATTTAGTAGATGTATTTAAACAAGTATATCCTTCATGGGTAGAGTATCATGAACAATATCATAAATATGAAGAGAACCTGAACCATGAAAAAGCAGCACCTACTTATTGAGGGAGGTGAAATGAGATGAAAATCCGTAAGCTTCATAAAATTAAAACCACTTGCTGGTGGTGTATTTGGGTCGGACGACCATGATCAGTGGATGCTACCAAGCTAGCATCCTATTTTTACGACCTAAGCTGATGGAAGCCGGCTTCTTGCCGTTTTCTGCCATTAATTTATCAACGGTTTTCACGAATCTATCAGCGCTTTCCGCCAGGGGGGTGAACAGAACATGGACCTAACGTTGCAATCAGAAATAACATTGTATCCCTTATCGATTCGGGAGGATAAAAAGCATTATATCGTGGAAGAGCCGATGTCGGGGGACTTTTTTGAGATGCCGGCTGTTTGTATTGATGCGATCCATTTAATCAATCAGGGGGAACCGCTGGATAAAATTGAGCGTCAGCTTGAAGCGCAGTATCCGGAAGAAGAGGTGGCGCTGGTTGGGTTTATTGAACAGCTTGTGGAGCTGGGCCTGGTGAAAGAAGTGGATGGAGAGGCGGTACCGGTGGCTAAGAAAAGGCAGTCGCCGAGCGGGTTTACCTGGTTACCTGCCGGGGTTGGCCGATTTTTCTTTAATCCCATTACAACGAAATTTTACATAGCGATCTTTTGTATCAATTTACTGCTGATTATCATGAATCCGCAGCTTTTGCCCGCGTATCAGGATTTATTTCTATTTGATGTGATGACGTTTAATATGCTGCTGTATATGGGTATTAGCCTGCTTTTGATTATAATGCATGAATTCGGCCATATTCTGGCGGTGCGTTCGCATGATTTGCCTGCTGCGCTGGAAGTGGGCCGGCGGTTGGTATTTGTGGTCTTCCAGACGGATTTGACGTGTGCGTGGCAATTGGCGCCAGAACAGCGGAATAAGTTGTATCTGGCTGGTATTTGTTTTGAGCAGGTCATTGTTCTGATAGCATTTGTCATCCAACTGGCTGTGGGTGAACAGACGCTTATTTCCGGTGTTTTAGCGCTTGTGGTATTGGATATTTTTATAAAAACGATTTATCAGTGCTGTTTTTATATGAAGACGGATATGTATTATCTCTGTGAAAACATGACAGGGAGTTACAATCTGATGGAAAATGGCAAACAGTATTTACGCAAATGGATTCCGTTTATTAAACAGGATTCGACGACAGAAACGTTTGCAGGGGAAGCGAAAACAGTACGATTGTATGCACTGTTTTACAGTATAGGGCTGATCCTGACAGCTGGCTTGTTTTTGTTTTATTTTATTCCGCAGATTGGTTATGCCTATGCACAGACATTGCCGGAGTTGCTTGATCCGACCGGAAATCCGCTCTTTTGGGATGCGGTTGTTTTTGTTGGGCAAACGTTTCTGCTAGGTGGTTTATTCCTTTATGCCTGGCGCAAACCCGGGACCTCCTGATCATAGTGATTCTATGTGATGGGGGTTTTTTTGTTTATTTAGAAATTTACTGTAAAATGGGAGATAACAAGGAGGGGATTGGTCGTGAAAATAGGTTTTGTCGGTCTTGGTATTATGGGGAAGCCGATGTGCCAGAATCTCATGAAGGCGGGCTATGATCTGGTCATTTCCAGCAGTAATCCGGATACAAACCGGCAGCTTCAAAAAGAAGGTGCCAATGTTGTTAGCTCGTATACGGATTTGGCTGCTGCGTCGGATGTCATGATTACGATGCTACCCAACTCGCCGGAAGTAAAAGAGGTTATTCTTGGACAAGGGGGCCTGAGGGATGGAGCAAGATCCGGGTCTGTTATTATTGATATGAGCTCAATTGCCCCGACAGTGAGCCAGGAGGTTGGCAAAGCGCTGGAGGAAAAAGAGATTGGTTTTCTGGATGCCCCGGTTAGCGGTGGGGAACCAAAAGCAATTGATGGAACCATTGCGGTGATGGCCGGTGGAGCGGAGGAAACGTTCCAGAACTGTCTGCCTATCATGGAGACAATGGCCGGATCGGTAGTAAGAACAGGTGACATCGGATCGGGGAATGCCACAAAATTGGCCAACCAAATTATTGTGGCGCTTAATATTGCTGCTGTTTCGGAAGCGATGGTGCTGACAAGAAAGATGGAGGTTGACAGTGAACTCGTCTATGAAGCGATACGCGGCGGGCTGGCCGGCAGCAATGTTCTGGATGCCAAAGCACCGATGATGATGGAACAGAATTTTGACCCAGGCTTTACCATTGATTTGCACTTGAAAGATCTGAACAATGTGCTGGAAACGTCCGGTGATATTGGCGTGCCGCTGCCATTGACAGCCTCCATTAAGGAAACATTGCAGGCGCTTCAAGCTGACGGCCAGGGGGACAGTGATCATGCGGCGGTTGTAAAGTTTTATGAAAAACTGGCAAACATGACAAATGATAGCTGATAATGGAACAACTTGAAAGGAGACACCACAGATGAAGCTGAGTGTACTGGACCAGGCGCCCATTTCCAGAGGATCAGGACCTGAAGAAACATTGGAAAACACACTGAAACTGGCCCAAATAACCGAAGAATTAGGCTATACACGCTATTGGGTGGCGGAGCATCATAATACCAATGGGCTTGCGAGTGTATCGCCGGAAATACTGATGACGCGCATTGCCTCCTGTACCGAGACGATACGGGTTGGTTCAGGTGGTGTGCTGCTCCCGCAATATAGCCCCTTTAAGGTAGCTGAGAATTTTAAACTGCTTGAGGCAATGTTTCCGGGCCGGATTGATCTGGGAATCGGGCGGTCACCAGGCGGGTCACAAGACACACGAATGGCACTGACGGACAGTATCCAAAAAAGCATGAGCGAATTTCCGCGCCAGTTGTCTGATTTACAAGGGTTTCTGCATAATACATTGCCGAAAGATCATCCGTTCCGCCTGGTTAAAGCTGCACCAAGGACAGCGACAGTGCCGCCCATGTGGGTGCTGGGGCTGTCCGAGAGAGGAGCGGCAAATGCGGCTGAACAGGGGACCGGTTTTGTGTTCGGACATTTCATTAGCCCGGCAAAAGGACAGGCGGCGTTAAAGACGTATCGGGAAAAGTTTCAGCCATCACTGAATGCGGACAAGCCGCAGACCATCGTTTGTATTTTTGTAGTGTGCGCTAATACCGAAGCAGAAGCTGAAGAACTCGCCCTCAGCCAGGATAAATGGCTGCTGAATGTTGGCAAAGGTTCGGATGTAAAAGTGCCCAGCGTTGACGAAGTGAAAAATAAAACATTCAAACCCGAAGAACTGAACGAAATCAGGAAAAACCGTGAACGCTGTGTCATTGGCACACCGGAACAGGTGAAAGAAGAACTGTACCGTCTGAGCGACGTTTATCAAACGGATGAATTCATGATTATTACCAACATCCATGATTTTGACGCCAAAATCCATTCTTATAAATTGCTGGCCGAAGCGTTTGCGTGAGAAAAGGTTGAAATTGCTGTTTTGGCTGCTTTCGATGATTTGTTTTGCATTTTTGCTCGAGGGAAAATAGAGTTTTCCAGGCTTTTCGATAGGTGATTATCAAGTTTTACCAACTCGACTGAATTGGCTGGATGGCTTATACTGTGAGTAATAGAGTGATTCATTCGCTGGGTATAAGCAGGCCTGTGGGACGCATGATTAAAACATGTGGGAGTGGAGAATATGGAAAATAATGATTATCTGCAAGCCATTCTGGAGCAGCAACAACAATTTCAGGTGGAAATGCGAAATGAATTTAGGAACGTCCATGTGAAATTGGATCAGCATGAAAAGCGTTTTGACAGAATAGATGAGAAGTTTGCCGAGGTAGATGAACGCTTCGACCAGGCGGATGCGCAATTTGCACAGATAGCGGAGCGCTTTGATGGAGTGGACGCGAAGTTTGCTGAGGTAGATGAGCGCTTTGACCAGGCGGATGCGCAATTTGCACAGATAGCGGAACGTTTTGATGGAGTGGACGCGAAATTTGCCGAGGTAGATGAGCGCTTTGACCAGGCGGATGCGCAATTTGCACAGATAGCGGAGCGCTTTGATGGAGTGGACGAGAAGTTTGCTGAGGTAGATGAGCGCTTTGACCAGGCGGATGCGCAATTTGCGCAGATAGCGGAACGCTTTGATGGAGTGGACGCGAAGTTTGCTGAGGTAGATAAGCGCTTCGACCAGGCGGATGCGCAATTTGCGCAGATAACGGAGCGCTTTGATGGAGTTGACGCGAAATTTGCTGAAGTGGATGAGCGCTTTGACCAGGCAGATGCGCAATTTGCACAGATGGCGGAACGTTTTGATGGAGTTGACGCGAAGTTTGCGGAGGTAGATGAGCGCTTTGACCAGGCGGATGAGCAATTTACACAGATAGCGGAACGTTTTGATGGGGTTGACGAGAAGTTTGCCGAGGTGGACAGACGTCTTGATGGGCTGGATGAAAAATTTGATTTACTGTCGGCTCAGACGGCAAATGCTGTCACGACACTGTCTGATAAGTTGGATTCGATGAATGAAAAGCTGGATGACAATATTGTGGCAAGGTATGAAATTGATTTTATCTTGTTTAGGCGAGAAGACCCCCACCTCAAGAAATGTGAAGGGGGAACCCCAGTGAGTAGGTGGGGGATGAATCGCCTTCGGACAAGGGATGGCTTTAGCCATCTCAATTGTCCGACCGATTGGATCTCAAGTGTCTTTCAAAACACCCCATTCACCTTATTACAAAGTAAGGAACAAATGTTTGCATACCTTAGAATAAAATGATATAATAATAGACATAATAGGGGGTGAATAAACTATTGGTCCACAAATCCTTCAACTTTCGTCTCTATCCAACCAAAGAACAAGCCATATTAATCAATAAAACCATTGGGTGCGCACGTTTTGTATACAACCATTTCCTCTCCAAGTGGAACAATACATACAACGAAACGGGAAAAGGCTTAACCTACACAACCTGCTCATCCCAACTGCCTCAACTAAAAGAAACGTTTGTCTGGTTAAAAGAAGTGGACAGTATCGCCATCCAATCATCATTAAAGAACCTTGCCGACGCCTATAGCCGATTCTTCAAGAAACAAAACAAAGCACCACGATTTAAATGCAAAAATCATAACATCCAAACCTATAAAACAAAATATACAAACGATAATATTACTGTTTCCGGAAATAAAATTAAGCTACCCAAACTTGGACTCGTCACGTTTGCAAAAAGCCGTGAAGTCGAAGGCCGCATCTTAAACGCTACCATCAGACGTCATCCAACAGGCAAATATTTTGTATCCATCCTCGCTGAAACAGAAATAGAAGAATTGCGAAAAACGGAATCAACCGTCGGAATTGACGTTGGATTAAAAGATTTTGCCACCCTTTCCGACCATACAGTCTACAAGAACCCCAAATTCTTTCGTGCATTGGAAGAAAAATTGGCCCAAGCTCAACAGATTCTTTCCAGAAGAAAAGTGGGTTCTTCCAACTGGAACAAGCAACGTATCAAGGTTGCCCGATTACATGAAAAAATCGCAAACGCACGCAAGGACTACTTGCATAAAATGTCAACCAACATCATCAAAAACCACGATGTGATTGGTCTAGAAGAATTGCAAGTGGCCAACATGCTGAAAAACGCTAAACTAGCCAAATCCATTAGCGAGGTAAGCTGGTCACAATTTCGGACCATGCTTGAGTACAAAGCGAAATGGTATGGCAAGAAAGTGGTCACGGTGTCCAAAACATTTCCCAGCAGCCAGCTATGTTCGAACTGTGGATATCGCAACAGAGACGTTAAGAATCTCGCACTGCGTGAGTGGGATTGTCCCGAATGCCATACCCATCATGACCGAGATGTAAACGCAAGTAAAAATCTTCGTAATGAAGTCTTACGATTAACCGCAGGAACTGCGGGGATAGCCTACTCCATAACTAACCAATAGGTTGGTGTTCTTAGGAATCCCCCACTTCAATCAGACCGTAAGGTTGATAAGTGGTGGGTAGTTCAAAACGGCAAAGGTTCAGCACCTGGAAAAAGAAGTATTTAAATTAAAGAATCAGTAATGGCTTAGAGCTTTGTTTGAATATAATTATGATCAATCGGCTTCGGAAAACCCCGTTATCTGCTAAAAAAATTAGCGGATAACGGGGTTTTTTTATTCCCCTTGGACAAATAGTATTGCTTGAACGGACCTGGTGTTGACATGTGAGCGTAGATTCGCCCCAAAATTTTTTGCGAAAATTATAATTATACACTTGACTTTATTTTTATACATTTTATAATAGTGGGAAAACATTTCGGAATGAATGGGAGGTTTCAACATGAAAGCGGCCATTATCGGGGCAACAGGCTATGGTGGGGCAGAGCTAATTCGTCTTTTGCATTATCATCCGGACGTGACATTACAGTCGTTCCACTCGTCCAGCCAGGAGGGGGAATCGATTGCGGCGAGCTATCCTCATATGCAGGGAATTGCCGAAAAAAACCTTAAGCATATTGATCCCGCACAAATTGCCAAAGAGGCCGATGTTGTCTTTGCAGCGGCCCCAGCAGGTGTATCAGCCGAGCTTGTGCCGGAATTGGTGGATAACGGTGCGAGAGTGGTTGATTTATCCGGTGATTTTCGTTTGCAGGATACCGGCAAATATGAAGATTGGTACCAAAAGAAGGCACCGGATAAACAGTATGTAAATCAGGCTGTCTACGGATTGACGGAGTGGCTGGAGACGGATATCACCGGCACACAGCTTCTTTCCAATCCGGGATGTTATCCGACAGCGGCCTTGCTCGCGCTTGCCCCGCTGGTTAAACAGAACCGTGTAGATACAAGCTCGATTATCATTGATGCGAAAACGGGTGTGAGTGGTGCGGGCAGAAAAGCAGCAGCGGCGACACATTTTACGGAAACGAACGATAATCTGAAAATCTATAAGGTTTTTAAGCATCAGCATACACCGGAAATCGAAGCAATGTTGGAAGCATGGTCCGGGAAACCGGAAGCTATTACTTTCAGTACGCATTTGGTTCCTATGACAAGGGGGATTATGACCACGATTTATGCGGATGCCCCGCAGGATATGACAGCACAGGAACTGACGGAACTCTATCAGGAATGTTATAACGATTGTTATTTTGTCAGGGTGAAAGAGCAAGGTACATATCCGAGCACAAAAGATGTTTACGGATCGAATTTTTGTGATTTGTCACTTTCCTATGATGAACGGACGAATCGGATCATGATTGTTTCAGTGATTGATAATCTTGTGAAGGGCGCGGCCGGTCAGGCTGTTCAAAATATGAACCGGATGTTTGGACTGAATGAGACGGCTGGGCTGGATTTAATACCAGTTTATCCATAAGTAAATAATCGGAAGGAGGAGATAGAATTGCTGACTGCAAAGAGCGGCATAAAAACATTGGAAAAGGGGTCCGTTGTGACACCGGATGGGTTCCAGGCAGCAGGTATGCATACGGGTGTGAAGCGTAAACGAAATGATTTGGGGATGATTTATTGTGATGTGCCGGCAAGTGCAGCAGCGCTCTATACGCAGAATGTGATCCAGGCCGCACCACTCAAGGTCACCAAAAAGAGTATTGCAGAAGAAGGAAAACTGCAGGCTGTAATTGTTAACAGCGGAAATGCGAATGCATGCACAGGAAAAAAAGGGGAAGAAGATGCTTATACAATGAGGAATGCCGCTGCTGAAGAATTATCTCTTCCTGAACATCGTGTCGCTGTTTCGTCGACAGGGATTATTGGACTCGATATGCTCATGGATCGGATTCTTCCTAATATTAAGCATCTGGATTTGCAAATGGATCAGGAAGCGGCAGCAGCCTTCAATCAATCTATCCTGACAACCGATGCCATAAAAAAATCCACATGTTATCAAACAGTCATTGATGATGTACCGGTGACCATAGCCGGATCGGCAAAAGGTTCTGGCATGATTGAACCGAATATGGGAACCATGCTCGCTTTTATAACCACGGATGCAGCCATCGAACCAGATATGCTGCAGCTGGCATTGAAGGATGTGACTGATCAAACATTTAACTGCATAACCGTTGATGGTGATACATCAACGAATGACATGGTGCTCACGATGGCAAGCGGTAAAGCCGGAAACGCGAGTCTGACACCGGCACATAAAGACTGGGATGTTTTTGTGGAAATGCTTCAAGAGACGTGTGAAGATCTGGCGAAAATGATTGCTCGTGATGGGGAAGGAGCGACGAAATTAATCGAAGTTCAAGTAGCGGGGGCAGCGGATGACGAACAGGCGGTCCAGGTAGCGAAAACGGTCGTTGGTTCCTCGCTGGTCAAAACGGCTGTCTATGGAGCCGATCCAAACTGGGGGCGCATTATTGCCGCGATTGGACGAAGCGGTGCGGATGTAGATGCCGGGACAATTGATGCGTCCGTCGGTCCGTTTCAGCTTCTGGAACACAGTCAGCCGTTACCTTTTTCTGAAACGGCCGCATCGGATTATTTAATGCAGGATGCGATCACCATAACCGTTGATTTGAATGTCGGCGACGGATTTGGCAAGGCCTGGGGATGCGATTTGACGTACGACTATGTGCGCATCAATGCCAGTTACCGGACGTAAGGAGGAGTGACATGAGCAGAATTGTTGTTGTCAAATGCGGTGGAAGCATATTGGATAATTTGACAGATTCATTTTTCGGAAATATGGCAAAGATGCTGGAAAATGACGTCTTTCCAATTGTGGTGCATGGCGGTGGACCGGCCATTCAGGAGATGTTGGATAAACTGGATGTAACCTGCGCGTTTACAGATGGACTCCGGACGACATCGGCAGCCGCGATGGATGTGGTGGAAATGGTATTGACGGGGAATGTGAATAACGAGCTGACACGCCGATTCAATCAGGCAGGTATGCAGGCGGCAGGATTTTCCGGCGCCGATGCCCGTCTGATACAGGCCGTACCAAAAAATTTTCAGCGGTATGGCTATGTCGGGGATGTAACAGATGTGAATGCTGCGTTTCTCTTGGCTATGCTCGGGCGAGGGATTGTGCCGGTCATTGCTCCTGTTGCTGTGGGAAGAGACGGGAGCCGGTATAATGTCAATGCTGATACAGCTGCTGGTGCCATTGCCAGAGCAACGAATGCGGAGCGATTAATTTTTGTGACCGATGTGCCTGGGGTTATGCAGGGTGAAAAATTGCTTAGCAATATATCAGAAACAGACATGGAACAGCTGATTGCTGAAGGAGTTATTCAAGGTGGCATGATTCCGAAAATTAAAGCGGCAGTCGGCAGTTTGGGAGAAGGACTCTCCGATGTGATGATTGCGGATGCGAACCAGCGCATTAGCGCGTCCGGCTTCACAGGAACAACCGTTACAAAATAGGGGGGGCTATCGACCCGTCGGTGTGGCATATCGACCTGTTAATGACGAGTATCAACCAGTTTGTGGTGGATATCGACCAGAAAGGAAAAATATCAACCTGCTGCCGTTGGATATCAACCGGTGACCAGGGAATATCAACCGGTCACCGGCTATTATCAGTCCGCCAACCCTGTGCGCGCAAACACGCATCTGCAATGATTTACATTCATGGAACGGTCAAAGACGGGGCAAACTCCTGTATAAGAGTGACCAAAAAGGAGTGTCTGTCTGTGACGTTTGTTCGTCTAGGATATGTGGCGATGAGTGTGCATCTGCAAAACGCTTCGCCATCGAAAACGATGACCTATTCCAATTTTTCCAGGATGGAGGATAGGGAAGCGGCTATCCATAAACTTGAAACGATTGCCCGAACAAATTTGGCTAACTGTCTGCGTTTGCTGAAACATAATATTGCCCACGACATTACTTTTTTTCGATTATCGTCGAAGCTGGTACCACTGGCGACACATCCCGAATTGAGTGACTGGGATTATATGCAGGCGGTGGGGGAACCGTTGGATAACCTTAAACAATTTTTACAAAATCATCCTGATATGCGTGTGGATTTTCATCCGGATCATTTTGTACTGCTTAATTCACCGAAAAAAGAGGTGCTGCAGAATTCGATCCGGACATTAAGCATGCATCACAAGCTATTGAAGGGGATGGGGATTGACCCTGTGAACCGGTGTGTCCTGCATGTCGGCGGAGGATATGGTGATAAGGAAAAAGCATTGGAACAGTTCATCCATAACTGGGCGTTTGTGCCACGTGATATCCAGCGTATGATTATACTGGAAAATGACGATAAGACCTTTACCCCGATGGATACGTTATATCTGTGTGAAAAACTGGAGTTGCCGATGGTGTTTGATTACCATCATTATCTGGCAAACCATAAGGAAGGGGAAAATTGGCGTGATGTCTGGGATCGGATTTCAGGAACATGGCAGCAGACGCAGCTTCCGGTAAAAATGCACATCTCCAGCCCGCAGTCTGCAGAAAAGTTCCGGGCACACGCTGACTATGTTGACAGTGGCATGCTGATGGACTTCTTGCAAGAGATAAACGGAAGTGTAACGCAAATCGACTGCATGATTGAAGCAAAACAAAAAGATGACGCCCTCTTTCAACTAATGCAAGACCTTGAAAAGCACCCCAACATTCAAATCGCAGACGGCGCAAGCTTTTACATCCAATAGGGACAGGGACAGGCTTCTTGTCCCGCCCCCATCCTCCCTTGAACAAATTTCTTCCTGCAACGGTTTTAGCTTTCCATTTGTCTTTCCGTATTATTGATCACCACGGATCCTGACGCGTCGCCCGTTATATTGACGGCAGTACGGAACATATCCATAAATCGGTCGACGCCAGCAATCAGTGCAATGGCTTCCAGCGGCAGGTTCAGTGTTGTCAGAACGAGCGTCAGCATTACTAATCCGGCACCTGGAACGCCTGCTGCACCGATGGAACCCAATGTGCCGATAAGAATGATGATCATAATTTGTGTAAACGTCAGTTCAACACCATATGCTTGCGCGGTAAACAAAGTGGCAACACTCAAATAAAGGGATGTACCGTCCATATTAATCGTTGCGCCTAATGGAAGGATGAAACTTGAAATCTTTTTCGATACGCCTAAACTATCTTCGGCGCATTTGATGGTCACCGGCAATGTCCCAGAACTGCTTTGTGTACTGAATGCGACCAGACTTGCCGGGGCAATGCCTTTGAAAAACTGAAACGGTTTCATTTTGCCGAACGTTTTGACGGCAAAAGAATAGGTGACAAGTGCATGGACAATGCAGGCAGCAGCTACAACGGATATCAGCTTAATCAGCGGCAGCAATACGGAAAGGCCATACTCACCGATAATCGGTGCCAGCAAACCGAAAATACCAATAGGGATAAGTTTCATGATAATCCATGTGATTTTGTACATGATCTCAGCAAAACCTTCAAAGAAGTAATAGACCGGTTCTGCCTTTTTTCCGACCATGGTAATGCCGATTCCGACGAAAATAGAAAAGAAGATGATTTGCAGAATGTTTCCGCTTGATAAGCTTTCGATGGGGTTGGTTGGGATGACGTTCAGTAATACACTGATGACACCATCTGTTTCTGTAGCTTCAGGTACCTCTCTGGATGTGGAAATGTCGACGCCTTTTCCCGGGGTGAACAAAAAGGCGGCTATCAGGCCGATGCTTACAGCGACAAAAGTAGTACAAATATAATAGAGGATGGTTTTTCCACCGATTCTCCCCAATGTTTCCATGCTGCCAGTGCTTGCCACACCAACAATAAGCGAAGAAACGATCAGCGGCACAATAATAAATTGAATAAGACGCAGAAACAAGTCACCCAATGGCTGTACAACATCGATACTTGGCCCAAAAATAATACCGGCAATTACAGCAGCTATAAAAGCAACCAAAATCTGTGTCAGCAAACGTGTCTGGCTGGGGTTACCCGCCATAAGATATTCCTCCTTTCATTGTGCTAGTAAATGAGTATGTTGAACGTATGAAAATGAGAACTTTATTAAACGAAATATTCAAAAAATAATTTCTGGTGGGCTACCCATTTCGGGTGCAGTTGGACAAGGAATTTCCGCGGGGTTGATTTTGTGGTAGGATGTGCTATAATGGGCTACATCAATTAAATAGCTTATTTTCATATAATAGCGGGAATATGGCCTGCAAGTTTCTACCGGTTTACCGTAAATAAACCGACTATGAAAGGAAGCCCAGTGAATGGTGCCGTTTTTAATTCAGAACCTTATAAGAAAAACTTCGGCACTCACGATAAGACGTGGCGAATGCCGAGTTTTTCTAATAATTGGCGCCAGTCTTGTTTTCGGATTCTTATACCCGGAAAACATGCTTTCCTCATAGTTTGAGTGGAAGCTTGTTTACGGGTTTTTTGTGTTTTGGGTCCCGGCTGCTTGTCAGTGGCGTATTCCTGGGAGCGGGAAGGAGATCATCATGAATTTGTTAAAGCAGAAGATTGTAACGGAAGGAAAAGTCCTGTCCGACTCGGTATTAAAAGTGGATGGGTTTTTGAATCATCAGGTTGATCCGGTACTGATGCAGGAATTAGGGGAGGAATTTGCTTCCCGCTTTGCCGGGGAAGGAGTCACCAAGATTGTGACACTCGAATCGTCAGGTATTGCACCGTCGGTTATGGCGGGCTTAAGCATGGGCGTCCCGGTTTTATTTGCACGGAAACGCAAGTCCCTGACGCTGACAGATCATTTATATACTGCCGGGGTTTACTCCTATACGAAAAACGAAACGAATGACATTTCTGTATCGGCTGATTACCTTTCCAGTGATGATGTCATCCTTGTCATTGATGATTTTCTAGCCAATGGGCAGGCTGCGGATGGTCTGATTTCCATTGTGGAACAAGCCGGAGCATCGCTGGCCGGAATTGGCATCGTGATTGAAAAAGGTTTTCAGAATGGCGGTGACGTACTCAGAGGCCGTGGTATTCGTGTGGAGTCACTCGCCGTTATTGATTCATTGGCTGATGGAAACGTAACATTTCATACGAAGGAGGCATCATTATAATGAAAACAGCCACACTCAGTCTGCAGCATTTGCTAGCTATGTATGCCGGAGCTATTTTGGTGCCACTTATTGTCGGTCAGTCACTGGGGCTGACATCCGAGCAACTGACATATCTGGTCGGTATCGATATTATGATGAGCGGGGTCGCGACCATCCTGCAAGTTGTCCGTAATCGTTTTTTCGGGATTGGTCTTCCGATTGTTCTCGGCTGTACCTTTACAGCAGTTGGACCGATGATTGCAATTGGCGGGGAATACGGGATTTCAGCTATTTATGGGTCTATTATCATTTCGGGAATTGTTGTCCTTTTAATCAGCCGGTTCTTTGGCAAGCTTGTTCGTTTTTTCCCGCCGGTGGTGACAGGGACAGTCGTAACGATTATCGGAATTACGCTTATTCCGGTTGCCATTCATAATATGGGTGGCGGCGAGGGTGCTAGTGATTTCGGGTCAATGACGAATATTTCTTTGGCATTCGGAACGCTGCTGTTTATTATTTTGCTGTACCGGTTCTCGAAAGGGTTTATTCGGTCAATTGCCATTTTGCTAGGACTAGCGGCAGGAACCATTACTGCCGCATTGATGGGCATGGTTGATTTTGCAGCAGTTGGCGATGCGTCGTACGTCCACATGGTCAAGCCGTTTTACTTCGGAATGCCGACGTTTGAGTGGTCGGCCATTGTGACGATGACGCTGGTTGCGATTGTGTCACTGGTGGAATCGACTGGCGTTTATTTTGCGCTTGGCGATATAACGGAGAAGGAATTGCATGAAGATGATTTAACTCGGGGCTACCGTGCAGAGGGTCTGGCAGTACTGCTGGGCGGAATTTTCAACGCGTTCCCATATACGGCTTTTTCGCAAAATGTCGGTCTCATGCAGATGACAGGAGTTAAATCGCTCAGGGTCATTCTTATAACAGGTTTCATGCTTGTGACGCTGGGGCTCGTTCCCAAGATTGCCGCAATAACCACAATAATTCCGACATCTGTATTGGGCGGAGCGATGGTGGCAATGTTTGGAATGGTGATTGCCCAGGGGATCAAAATGCTCAGCACCGTGATTACGGAGTCTGCAGAAAATGCGATGATTGTTGCCTGCTCAGTTGGAATGGGGATGGGTGTTACGGTTGTTCCGGAGCTCTTCAAGCAGTTTCCGTCCAGTGTCCAGATTCTGACGAGCAACGGTATTGTAGCCGGAAGTGTGACTGCCATTGCGTTAAACATTGTTTTCAACATGACACCAGTCCGACTGAATCAAAAGCAGCCATCTCCGGTGCATCAAGAAAGCGCCTAAGTTTGGCATTAGTGCCAGGTTTGTGTGCAGGCAGCATGCACAGGCGCCATTACAAAGAAAGACACGATTGGGCCGAGCGATCAGGAGGATTCTTCCTGATCGCTTTCGTTATTTTCCGCCTGTTCTGTGAGCATGACGACCCAATCCCCTTCATTCAGTTCGAGTTTTTCACGGCGGAGTGTCATAAACGCAATTTCTTTATTCTTCTTCCAGACAAACAGCAGCATACCACTTTCATCAAAGTCTTCCCGTTTCACTGCTTTCTGTTCGGTCATTTCCATGGAATCAAATGTATAGCCTTCCTGTAATTTTTTGCTTAATTCCGGCAGTATCGCATTTTCATGAAAAAGCACGTGCCCTTTTATGGCAGGGGCAATCTCTTCATTATCCGAATCCCCCCGCTTGCTCGCAGGCAGAGCGAATGTGTTATTGTACCCGAATTCCGGTGCATACGACTGGCAAATGAGCGCATTATACGCGGGTTCGTCCGTCATGGCCAGAATATAGTCATACGGGGTAAGGTCAACCTCAAATTGAATATACTCGGATAAAATTTGCCCGTAAAATGTGTTAATCCCTTTGTTTTGGGCATCTAACAAATGCTCATAGGAATCATCGATCATCAACACAGGAATTTCCAGCGATTTGCAATAGTCGGCAAACGCAATGGAAAAGCGGTTCGCCCCGATGATTAAAATACCTGCCTGTTCTTCGCTGGCGAGATTCAGTTTCTTTGCCAGTGGCCCCAATGTAAATCCGTGCGCACATACAGTAATGAAGACGAGTGCAAACGTGATGGTGGTCAAAATGGAAGCACCTGCATAGCCATCTTCAGCCAGTACACCCGCGAAATAGCCGGATACGGTCAGCGCAACAATACCACGCGGGGCTATCCAGCTGATTAGCGTCTTCTCGGAAGCGCTCATTTCCGTGCCAATGGTCGAAAGCCAGATGGAAAGCGGCCGGACGACAAACAGCATGATTAGTACAAAACCGAGAATAGGGATAGTAAAAATCTCCAAAATGGTTTCCCTTGTCAGCGATGCCGTCAGTAAAACAAAGATGGTTGACGTAAGAATAACGGAAATGTTTTCGACAAAATGGGAAACATTGCCGATGGACGTCACATATTTTTTCGTTCGTGCCATCGTCAGCCCCATAACCGTTACAGCGAGCATTCCGGTCTCATGCATAATTACTTCGCTGACGGTGAAGCAGAGCAGGACAAATGACAAGACGATGGGGGATTTCAGGAATTCCGGGAAAAGTCCTTTCCGCACCATCTTGCTTACGAAAATGCCGGCAGCGAGCCCGATAATCGCGGCTAGCAGCGCCCCTGCGAAAAACGTCAGCAAATAATGCCCCTGGACGTTCTTATCACCGATTACTTTGATTACCTGATAGGCAAACAGCGCCAATAACGGGCCGATTGGATCAATGATAATCCCTTCCCATTTCAGGACAGTTGCTACTCGTGGTTTCAGCTTTGCCTGCCTTAGCAGCGGAATAATGACAGTAGGCCCGGTGACGATAAACAACCCACCGATAATGAACGAAATGGCGAAATTCAATCCGGCAATGAAATGTGCTGCCAGGGCGCCGCCAATCCAGGCCAAAAACGCCCCAATTGTCACGACCCGCAATACCGATTTGGAGATTCCTTTCAGTTCGCGGAAATTAAGACTGGAACTGCCCTCATACAGGACAACCGCTACAGCCAGGGAAATGAGTGGTGTATACAGTTCATCAAGTGCTTCTTCCGGATTGATAAGCCCAAAAACAGGTCCAATCAGAAGGCCAGCAACCGACATGATGACAATCGATGGCCATTGGATCCGCCATGCCAGCCATTGTGAAAATATGCCTAGTATGATGATAATGACGATACTGAGCAGTTCTGCCTGTGCCAACGGTTTCACCCTCTTGTAAGACGAAAATGACAGCAATCATTGCTGTCTGGAAATAAAAGTCCACCATTAGCCTGCACGTTTTTTCGGTATACTATGCTTTATGCGTTAGGTGCTGCTGTTCGGATTTCAAGCTTTTAGGATGAGATAAAGCATCATGCAGTCTGCAAATGCTCCGGTATCGAGAGATGTAAGTGTATTAATTTTTTGCAGGCGGTAAATCAGGGTATTCCGATGAATGAACAAATCCTTGGCAGCCTGGCTGATTGTCAGGTTGTTTTCACAGTAGGCGATGAAACTTTTTGCTAGTTCCGGAAAATGATCATCTTCGAGAAGGTACTTGACGCGGAACTGCAGTTTTTCACGGAACGGTGCATGAAGCTGATCCGGAAGCAGCTCTTTTACCATATCCCAATTGTGGTAAGTGTAGATTTGTCTGGATGTGCCACACTGTTTCCCGAATGTGATAAGTGCTTCGGCTTCCTGGTAGGATTGGTTAATATCAGCCAATGACTTGGACAGTCCGCCCGCCGCGACCGTTGTGTCTGTTACACGGTAGACTGCAAACATTTCCAGCAAGTTTTCACTTTGACTGGTAAACCGGTCCAGCGCTTCTAAATAGGCCATTTCCGAATCCGCTTTTTTTAACAGAATAATTTTTTCGGTATTTAAGAACGAACAAATAACATCATCACTGCAATGATAGGCTCTTTTCGTGCAGTCAATCAGTCGTTCTTTCAACTGGTCAATTGGTATTGTTTGCTGGATATTGCTGATGAGGGAGTCACCGATATGGATCACAATGCAAAATCGTCTGGAACTTTGAGAGATAGCAAGCATTCGACAATATTGATCAACATATTCCTGGCTGATGGATTCATTGAGCAGGATATACTGGGCAAATGTCTCAAGTGTTTTCGTCTCCAAGTCTTCCAATTGCTGATGAAATGTTTCCTGCCACATCATTTCGACGTATTTTCTGACCAGTTTCGCATATGGTTTAACCTCTTCGGGCGGGCCAATAATGCCCAGGACACCGACTGTATTACCATTCAACTGAAGCGGAGTCGCCACCCCCGGGAGAACATTAGGCAATCCCCTGATTTTATCGTCGTCAAATGACAGGAAGTTATCTTTGGACAGTACTTCCTTGGATGGCTCATGCAACTTCCCAATCCGGCTGGGGTCTGTAGAACCAATGATATAACCGTTTTTATCACTTAAACTGATAGGGAATGGCAAAATTTCTGAAACCGCTTTCACAACCTTTTGTGCAACTTGCACGAATCCCTCGATCCTGCTCACATCCTCTCTTCAAGCATATCTTAACCACTGTTAATTGTAACATAATTAAGACAATTATAACAATACTAAGATATTTTTGTTCAAATTAACCATAGCCCCTAAGCTGCCAAATGCGCTATAAATGGATGTAATCTTGAAAATAATCTAATTTTACTGCCTGGGGTGATTTCTTGACGAAACAAACGGATATTATCATTGTCGGCGGCGGTGTAGTTGGGTCGAGCATTGCCTACAATCTGCTGCAGGATGGGTTTGAAGGATCAATAACGATTTTTGAAAAAGATAAAATATATGAGTTTGCATCAACGCCAAGAAGTGCCGGAGGGTTAAGGCAGCTGTTCACAACAGGTGTCAATATTCAGTTGAGCCGGTACGGACTGAAGAAATATAAAACATTTGCGGAAGATATGGCGGTGGACGGAGAAATTGCCGAAATCGATTTCAAACAACGCGGATATCTGTTTTTGGCCAAGAATGAAAACATGGAACAGCTTCAGCAACAACTTCAGCTGCAGCAGAAATATGGTGTTCCTGCTGAATTGATGGCAAAGGAAGAACTGCATTCC
Organism: Lentibacillus juripiscarius; assembly: GCF_042685205.1. Classification (NCBI taxonomy): domain Bacteria; kingdom Bacillati; phylum Bacillota; class Bacilli; order Caryophanales; family Bacillaceae; genus Lentibacillus; species Lentibacillus juripiscarius. The sequence goes on along the minus strand of NZ_JBHUNA010000003.1, from coordinate 61,706 downwards.
ATCATTCCTGAGTTAATTATTGATGATCTGCAAGGAGGGCTTTACTGCAGCGAGGATGGCTACTTGGATCCATACTCCGTTATGCAAGGTTATGTACGGAAAACGAAGGAGCTTGGCGGTACGTATGTGTATGAGGAAGTCGAGACGATTCTGACGGAAAGGGGGAAAGCAGCAGGTGTTCAATTGAAAAACGGGGATGTTTATAAAGCACCTGTCGTTATTAATTGCGCAGGACCATGGGCATCGGAACTGAGTGAAAAAGTTGGCCTCCCGCTGCCGATTGTTCCTTTGAAACGGCAAATCATTCAGTTTGATGTGGCAGAGCCGCTGGAAAAATATCTGCCGCTCACAATTGACCCAAGCGGTGTATATTTCCGGCATGAAGGTAACGCATTGATTACCGGCTTCTCGGAAAATGTGAAACCGGGCATTGACTTCAGGTGGAAGCGATCGTTTTTTGAAGAACAGTTATGGCCGGTTCTGGCGGAAAGGGTTCCAAATTTTGAGCGGGCGAAAATTAATCGTGGCTGGGCCGGAATATACAGCCATAATACCAAAGATCAGAACGCTATCATTGGTGAACACCCACAGCTTGATGGGTATTACATGGCATGCGGATTCAGTGGGCATGGCATGCAACAGGCTCCCGGTGTTGGAAAGGGTCTGTCCGAATTAATTCGCAAAGGACGCTATGAAACGCTTGATTTGAATCCGCTCCGATTTGAACGATTTGCCAGTAATGAATTGATTATTGAAGGGGCTGTTGTATAAGAAGCAAAACTGACCGGCTTAAATCATTAAAAAAGCCGGTTGTTTGCATTGAGTTTTAATGGGGATGGAGGGAGATTAGTATGAGCAATTCTAATCGTGAAAAAGGAAGGGAAAGCTGGGGCAGCAGGTTAGGGTTCATTATGGCGGCATCCGGTTTTGCAATTGGCCTTGGGAATATTTGGCGATTTCCCTATATTGCTGGAAATAATGGTGGGGGAGCATTTCTTCTTATCTATCTTTTAATTGTTCTAGTTATTGGAGTTCCTCTGTTTTATGCAGAAGCTGGATTAGGACGAAAAGCGCAAGCCGGCGCGATTACGGGTATGCGTAAATTAGCCGGAAAAGGAAGTCCGTGGGTATCCATTGGGTGGCTTGGCACACTTGCGGCCTTATTGATTATGTCCTATTACCTGATGATTATGGGGTGGCTGTTTGCGTATTTTTTTAATATAGGTATCGGCACCTTTCAAGGAATTACGTCTGAACAGGCCGCTGTGATCTACGAAGATTTGATTTCCAACCCTCTTGCAGTACTGGGATACAGCATTATACCGACATTGCTCTTGGGTATTATTGTGTCGAAAGGTGTAAAAGATGGCATCGAGAAATTTGTGAAAACGGTCATGCCTCTTTTATTTGTTATGCTTATTTGTCTGGCTGTTTTTTCACTGTCCTTGCCCGGATCCTTCGAAGGGGTTGTCTGGTATTTGAAGCCTGATTTTTCTCAGATAAATGCAAATACGGTACTGGCGGCACTTGGGCAGGCCTTTTTTTCGATTGGCATTGGCTTGGCATCAGCCTTTACCTATGGCAGTTATTTAAAGCCTCATGGTTCAAACTTGGTGAAAGATGGTGCCTGGGTCATTTCGCTGGACACGTGTATTGCCTTTTTGTCAGGATTGGTAATTTTTCCAGCCCTTTTTGCTTTTCAAATGGCACCCAATTCGGGACCAGGGCTGCTTTTTTTAACGATACCGACGTTGCTTGATCAACTGCCGTTCGGATATATTTTCGGGTTGGCCTTCTTTTTACTTGTGATTATTGGTGCTATCACAACTGGGGTAGGTCTGATTGAAACACTTGCTGCTAATGTTGCTGAACTGTTTGATTTGAAGCGAAAAGCTAGTGTCTGGATTATTATTAGCGTGACCTTTGTAATGGCAATTCCATCCATTTTGTCACAAGGGCCATGGTCAAACGTGCAATTGTTTGGCATGGATATTTTTGGACTGATTGATTATGTTTCCGGAAATATTTTACTGACTTTAGGCGGGCTTCTTATCTCACTGTATGTTGTGTTCCAATGGACATTCAAGCGATTTATGAACGATATTAATACTGGAACGGTATCTATGAAACTTTCATCTGCTTGGAAACCAGTTATAAGTTATCTTATTCCTTTGTCTATTGCAATAATTCTTATAACTGGTTTAATGTAAAGAGAGAGGCCTGCTGGTAGTATCACATAGGTTAGTAAACAGGTTGATTTCTAAAGGAGATTGATAAAATGCTATTTTTAAGTGAACAGGACATGAAGCAATCGGTGACGATGAAAGACGTGATTGATGCCATTGATGACACGTACCATGTTTACGAATCGGAAACGTTTCAGGCGCCGGAGCGCATGCATGTACAGGATGGCGATAATACACTGCTGCTAATGCCGTGCTTTACCGGTGATGCAATTGCAACCAAACTTGTCACCATTTTTCCCAACAATCAGACACATCCGACACTGCATGGGCTGGTTGTGTTGAACAGTAACGAGACAGGTGAAGTGAAAGGGGTGTTAAACGGCTCTTTCCTGACCGGCATGCGCACAGGAGCCATTGGGGGTTCCGCTGTTCGTCACCTGGCGCGTGAAGATGCGGCGTCACTGGCTGTAATCGGCACGGGTACACAAGGTTTCTATCAAGCTATTGCTGCATGTACGGAACGGCCAATCAAGCATATTTACCTCTATAACCGTTCCAATGAAAAAATAGAAGCATTTAAGAGTTCGCTCCTAAACTGGGTTGGAAAAGCCATTCAAGTCCATCCCGTCTCCTCACCAGAAGAAGCTGTCAACGATGCTGATATCGTTATAACAGCGACAACATCCAAAGATCCGGTTCTTCCGGATAATCCAGACTTGCTGAAAGATAAATTGTTTATTGGCATTGGTTCATTTCAGCCATCAATGAGAGAGTTTCCTAAGTCCCTCTACGACATTGCGGATGTCGTGATGGTGGATACAGAACATGCCATTGCCGAATCGGGTGATATTGCCACACCGCTTGAAAAAGAATGGGTAACCGAAGACGCCATCACAGCAATGTCCCGCCATATTGCGAGTGGCACCGAGTTCAACAGCCGGGAAGCTGGGACAGTCGTGTTTAAATCAACTGGAATGGCTTTATTTGATGTGGTTGTTGCCAATTTGATGTATCAAAAGGCTCAGGAGAATAATGTTGGAACAAGACTGAGTATGTAGGTAGGAAAATTCAACAAGTGATGAAGGGAGGTGATAAGCGTGCAATCCAAATCAAGGCTTTTAGACCCTGGCATTATTTTAGTAGGTGTTTTGCTTTTTTGCGCAGCTGTAGTGTTGATATGGTGGCCGACTGATGTTTATTTTATGGGAATTTCACTGGCGGGATGGCTGATGTTTTCGAGTTATGCAGTATGGTTTCTTTTGGCGGTAATCTATGTTGTCTGGACTGAGAAGAGGGAAAAGGCAAAAAATGATAAATGAAATGGAGGGAAGCAGATATGCAAATACTCGAAACCACCATATTAGGGGTATACCTTATCTTAATGACGCTGATGGGCATTTATTTCACAAAACGTGCACACTCGTCTGAAAATGATTATTGGACAGCCGGTAAAAGCATCAATACGTTTGTCGGAGCGTTTGCGTTGTTTGCCGCATTAGCAAGTTCCAGTTCATTAATGGGTGCTGTTGGATCAGGTGTGGCACTTGGTGTTCCTTTTCTTTTTGCCTATGGGTTTGGTGCGGTCGCTATATTGCCGTTCACGCTGTTTTTGGTATCCGGTCAGATTAGGCGTTCGGGCGTCAGTACACTGCCTGAATTTTTTAAGCAGCGATATGGAAAAGCAGTGCAGATTGTGGCTGTATTTATAGTTGTATTTGGGATGACATTTTATATGGTTCCACAGCTTACGGCATCGGGTTTAATTGGATCTTATGTTTTAGGGGTTGACTATAAAACGGCTGTGATCGTGCTGGGAATTGGGTTTACACTTTATGCAGCTCTGGGTGGAATGTGGGCTATCACATATACCGATCTCATTCAAGGGTCTGTCATGCTCATTGGGATGCTCGTATTGTCATTAATTATTCTCGTTCAGCACAATGGGTTTTCATCACTGATACAGGACGCCTTAGCAACCAGTCCAAATTTCGGTGACATCACACAGCCTTGGATGTCTTATTTTGGTCTGTTTTTAGCTTTCTTATGGTTCGGAATTGTCTCACCGTCGGCAGTCATGCGTAACTTTGCTTCACGGGATGCAAAAACAGCGCGCCGTTCGGCCATGTGGGCTTGTCTCTTGTATTTATTGGTTTTCGCATTTGGGCTCATAGTTGCTGCAGGTGGGGCCAGTCTTGGTATAGCCGATACCCTGAACAATCAGGATATGATCTTTGTATCGGTGATTGAAAATTATATGTCACCACTTCTGGCTGGAATTATGCTTGCCGGATTGCTTGCTGCTATCATGTCTTCTGCTGATGCAATGCTTTTGGCGATTTCAGCAGGTGTTGCTCGTGATATTTATAAGGAGTATATAAATAAGGAAGCATCGGAAAAGACCGTTACCAAAATTGGTTTTGTGGTCATGATTGTTGCGAGCGTGATTGGTATTGCCATTGCTATTAATCCACCACAGCTGATAGCCATCATGGTTGGCTGGGTAGGTGGCTTTCTATTATCTTCCTTTGGTTTTCCACTGGTTCTGGGAATTTGGTGGAACCGGGCCAATAAAGCCGGTGCTCTCGCAGGTATGCTGGGTGGGGCCGTTACATTCCTTATACTTGTCATAACAAAGCCTTTCGCATTGGTATCAGAACCGATCATTGCAGCCCCTGTTTCGCTAATACTTGTCATAGTAGCCAGCTTGCTCACACAACCGCCATCATCTGAGACCCAGAACCAGGTCAATCGTTATCATGCAGAAGATGAGAAAACCGATCTGGGAAAGACCGCTGGATAAAATCATCTAGTAAACGAGTGAATTTCATAATTCAATATCTACCTTTAAAATACGAACAATTAGGTTATTGCGTTTGATTTCCACTTCAGGCGGACGCTTTCCGCGGGCGGCTGATGAGCCTCCTCAGGCTAACGCCTTGCGGGGTCTCATCTAGGCCTCTTATCCCGCAGGAGTCGTCCGCCTTCCGTTCCAATCTTCTAAGGTATAGTACGAATGACCAAGTGTATTTTCAGTTATAAGTTCGTATATTAAGCAAAAAAAGTATTTATAAAATTCACTCAAACGATAAAAAATTGCCCGGGAAATGATGTAAAATGTCAATGCTTAGATACCCCTTTGTTCAGAAATTATCCCGTACTAATAATCAAAATATATTTACAATTACAGTAAAATGAAATATGCTGGATATTAAGTGGGGCTGTTTCACTTTCATTCTCGATGGGGGAGGGTTTTTGTATGGCAGAACAAAGGAAAAACAGCTTTTTTGAAGGCGCTTTCGGGCGATTTGTGCTGCCGGGTATCATCATTCAGTCAACGCTGATTGGTGGTGGCTATGCAACAGGCCGTGAAGTTGTTTCTTACGGGGCAAAATTCGGAGCAATGGGCTGGATTGCTGGATTGACGATTGTGTTTGGCTTTGGACTGATGGCATTTTTGATGTTTGAAATTGCGCGCCGGTTCCGAGCGTATGACTATCGCAGTCTGGTGAAGCAGTTCTTGGGACCGTTCTGGTTTTTATATGATATTATTTACTTTTTGCTGGCAATCCTGATCATCTCGATTGTTATAGCAGCAACCGGATCGATACTGGAGAGTACACTGGGATTGAATTACTGGGTTGGTGTCGGTGTTATTGCCATACTGGCCGGAATTCTTAACTTTTATGGAACAAAATTGATTGAACGGTTTAAAACGGTGGGTACCACGGCGTTACTCGTTGCATACATTCTTTTTGCGATTTTGGTTATTTCCAGTTCGTGGGGCGAAATCACGAATGTGTTTGCGACAGGTGATACAAGTTTTGCCGGGGACTTTACCATTTGGTCGATTATTGGGGCAGGTATCATTTATGTTGGTTATAACCTTGCTGTTTATCCGGCAGCATTGTTCACAGTGAAGCGTCAGAAGTCTATTAAAGATACGCTGATAGGTGGTGCAGTTGCCGGCGTTCTAATGACGGTTCCGTGGTTTCTGACATATTTTGCATTAATGGGCTTTTATCCATCTGAGGCTGTTTTCACAGCTGAAGTCCCATGGCTTGAAATGCTGGATGGATACGGCTTATGGATAGGGATTATTTTTGGTATTGTCGTTGGCTGGACGCTGATTGAAACAGCAACCGGGATGATTCATGCATTCCTTGACCGTGTAAATCATAACCTTGAAGAGCTCGGAAAGGAACCGATGTCGAAGGGGATGGATGGAACAGTAGCGATTGTTGCATTGGTACTGTCTGCCATTCTGTCCAGCGTTGGCATAGACGGGCTTGTCTCCACAGGATACACCGTTCTCGGGTATGCGATGCTGATTGTCTATGGAATTCCAATCCTGCTAATCGGTTCGTACAAAATTGTTAAAGGCGTTAAAAGCGAAAAAAGCACGAAAATGAGTGCATGACGTAAGTGAACAGCCTCCGCTAATAAATCCCGAATATGTGGTTTTTAAAGCCTATATTCGGGTTTATATTTATCTAATGCTGATTTTTATGGCTAATAGGATTTTTATTCGGGATACCTAGTGATGTGGTTATGTGATAGTAGATCACTGCTTTTAATCGTTTGCTAATTCATCCCGGTCTCTGGCACGGGGTGGTTCTTCCATCCACCCATTATTTATCAGAATGTTCGCATCGTCCTCAGAGTATTTCAGAATTTCTTGGATAATCCGGTTATAATGCACGGTTAAATCACGTCTCATACTTGTGGATATACTTGTTCCGTAATACCCGACCCCTAGTGCAATTAGACCTGTGACGGTAAACATCATCAATTTATCGGATAAGGGTGAAACTTTGGATTCTGTTACATAGGTATCGGATGCCATTGGGACAGGAAGGTCATCTTCACGTAAAACCGAGCCAAAAATTTCGTTGTGTTTTGAAGCGATTTCCTTGCCCCGAACAAAAAATTGGGCAACTTTTTTTGATTCCGCGACCTGACTAAAACCGATCAATGTCGCTATCCCAAGTGAATTACGCTGAAAATTGGAATATAGATTCGTCATTTCCAATGAAAGGAGAGGCCTTCTTTCTCCAAACCATCCTGTAAGGAAACTTTGCTTTTTGACAAAATCCACCTTTTCGGGATACGGTATGTAAGGTGAACGGACATAAAGGCCTTTCGACAATAACGTGTTTTTTGCCATTGTATCCAGTTGAATCGCTTCCGTCAGGCATTGAGCATAGAACTCGTTAATATCTGATCGTACAGCTAAAGACTTTGAAACACTGTATGCATTGAGTGATATTTGCGCCATCTGATGCAAGAACATTAACATGTAGTTGTCAGAAAATAAGCGTGGGGCGTCTTTGTTTAAGTCCTGATTTTCCGAAAATCCCTGTGGTACCGGGTAATTCTCTTCATTATAAAGGGCATTAAGTTTTTGGATATGCGTTTGGGATAATTGTAAAGCATGTTCTAAAATTGGGCGAACGTCGGGGTCTTCAACGGTTGCTAAAAAATGCTTTATCATGCAAATAGATGCGGTATCATTTATATAAGAAGTCCAAAGCTGTGAAAGCTCTGCGGAAGTCAGTTTTATGTTCTGTTCAGTATCCACGGTAGTCAAGCCTCCATTTAATCTCTATCCTTATCTCTTATTAATTGCCCTCTATTGTATTAATTATTCTTACCCGGGTAGGGAACAGTCGATTTGTTTTCACATAAGGATACTGAATCTTGTCTTGGTTTTTTGTAAAAACATAAAACCATCCGAACGTATATATTTACCGGAAAAACGTCTGAAGCAGCCTGGGAAAGGCTGCTTCAGACGTAAGGCTCGATCAAGATGGGACAACACCATCTTTTATATATGTTGAGGGTTTTTCCGAGCTTTTCAGGAAGTTTTGCAATGCCTCGAAATTCTTTTCTGCTTCCTGATAGCCTTGCTGGTACAGAATTTCCAATTTTTGGCCGTTCTTTTCGATTCGGCTGGCTGCCAGTGGCTCCTCGGGCTGTATCATGAACACTTCATTGCGCTGTTCCATTTCTAAAAGCTTTCTCATTGTTTGGTTATAGCTTAAATGACGGTTGCGCAGTAATTGAATGAGTTCGGGTTTATTTTTGAAGAATCGCCTGAAGAACCAGTTTAATTTGGTTGCCTTTTTTCGATAGCCTTTATTACGCGTGAGGATGACGACGTGCTTTTTCAAACCGCGTTCGATCAAAGGGTTAATCGGTATCGGATCGGAAATACCGCCATCCATCAGCTGCTTGCCCTGATACTCGATACTGGGTGCGAGCACTGGCAAGGAACAGGAGGCACGGATAACCTGAAGCAAGTTATTTTTTTCGGTGAATGTATCATGGAAGAGGGGGCGTCCCGTGTTTATATCTGTTGTGCCGACAATGAACCTGGCGTTCGTCTGTAAAAATGATGCAAAATCGATTGGGAACTGTTCATTGGCAAGCTTCTCAAAAATAAAGTCCATGCTGAATAATTCTTTTTTCTGGAGCATGCGTTTAAATGAAATGACGTCCGGATTTTTCCCAAGTGCTTCAAGCAGCTGATAATTTCGTTCGCGCTGTTTGGCAACATAGGAACTTCCGATGAGTGCTCCTGCTGATGCTGTTGCGACAAATGGGAATTCCAGCTGCCGGTCCAGAAAATAGTCAAGAACACCAACCGTGAATGCACATCTCATGCCGCCGCCTTCCAACATAAGGCCTGCATTGTATTCCAATTTCCTACACTTCCTTTTTCTCAGATAAGAACCATTATAGCAGGGGACGCCGAAGACGAACAATTTATTGGACTGGGGGGAGGGATGAGCCTATAAAACCGCTGATGAAAAACTATTATGAACATATGAATCGCATTATTCTGTATGTATATGCAAATTGACCGGCATATATGAACTAAAAAAATACTCAATCCTTGCAATACCGTACTTGATGCTGTGCATATTAAAAGGTACAGTACATAAGTACATTTTAAGGAGTAAACATGATAAATAATATTTTAAAGAGTACCAGCCACCGGGAATATCCGCTTCCTAAAGGCCCGTGGATCATGATGCAGGAATGGGAGCATTTACTGTTTATGCATTGGCCAGTTTCACCGCACAAACTGAAACCCTATCTTCCGCCTGGGTTGGAACTGGATACGTATGATGGGGATGCATGGATTAGCATTATTCCATTTCAAGTCAGCAATGTACGTTTGCGAAAAATACCACCAATTCCATTTTTCAGACCCTTTTTGGAAATAAATGTACGGACGTATGTGAAACGGAATGGTGTGCGGGGAGTCTATTTTTTCGGTCTGGATGCCAATAAGCTGTTGGCTGTACTCGGTGCAAGAATGGCAACATTGCCGTACTTCTATTCTAAGATGTCCATGGCCAAGATAAATGGATCTTTTTATTATGATAGTGCTCGAAGTGGAAGAAATTCTGCCATTTTTCAAGCAAGTTATCAGCCAATCGGGGATCCTTATTATCCTGAAAAAAAGAGTCTTTCTTCCTGGCTGCTGGAGCGGTACTTTCTGTGGTCTTATAAATATGGAGCGCTTTTCCGGGGTGGGATTCATCATAGGAAATGGGAACTCCAGGATGCTAGGGTAAATTTGAAGGAACAGTCATTAACATCCTTTTTGCCCAGTGATTTATTAGAAACAGCCCCGTCGTTAGTGCATTATGCGACATCTAAAACTGCGCTCAATTGGATGATACGGAAAGAAGGGACAGATAGTTAGGAAGGGGAAAAATCTCATGTTGATTATCCGTCGAATATTTTGGAATATTTTAATGAATACTATTGCAATCGCATATATAATTTTCGTACAATATAGAATATATAGGGAACCCCAAAACAAAAAGGAGTTGGATGATGATGTTTTCCCCACTAACCCCACTGGATTGGAAGCGCAGGGCGGTCAAATATTATCCGGAAAAAATAGCAGTTATTGATGACAATAAACAGTTTACGTACAAAGAATTTGGTGAGCGGACAGACCGGCTTTCTATAGCATTGCAGGAGGCGGGCATTCATAAAGGTGACCATGTTGCAGTGATGCTGCCGAATACGCATTATATGCTGGAGTGTTTTTATGGGATTAGCCAGCTTGGTGCTGCGATGGTGCCGCTGAATTATCGTCTGAAAGCGGAAGACTTGGAATACATTATTCGGCACAGCGATGCCAAAATGCTAATCGTTGATGAAGAATTTAGTGGCCCGATTGAGGAGATTGTGGATAATCTGGCTTTGGAACAGATTGTGATTGTATCAGTGGACGGGCATGAAACGTCGTTAAGAGGGGTGGATTATGAAGCATTCCTCGAACACGTCCCGGAAAATGCGGCACCACCCGAAGTTGAGATTGATGAAAATCAGCTTCTTACATTGAATTACACAAGTGGAACTACGTCGAATCCGAAGGGCGTGATGCTGTCCCATCGCAGCAATTACTTGAACGCGGCCAATTTTATGTATCATCTCGGCGTCAGTCATGATGATGTCTATCTTCATACATTGCCAATGTTTCATGCGAATGGCTGGGGTGGTGTCTGGGCTATCACAGCTGCAGGCGCTACTCATGTATGTCTGCGCAAGGTTGATCCGCCGCATATTCTTGATTTGTTTGAGGACAAAAATATTTCGCTTTTATGTGGTGCGCCAACAGTAATAAATATGCTGGTGAATGAACCGAAAGCGAAGGAGACATCTATCAGTACCAGTCCGCGCATGGCGACTGCCGGAGCACCTCCAGCAGCAGCGCTTATTCAGAAAGCGCAGGATTTGCTTGGGTTAAATATGATTCATGTCTACGGGCTGACGGAAACATCGCCATTCATTCTTTACTGTGAGTGGAAAAAAGACTTTGTTTCTAAATCAGCAGATGAGCAAGCGGCCATTAAGGCAAGACAAGGGATTGAGCTGGCCTTTAACGGAGAAACAAAAGTCATCCATCCAGACGGAGAAGAAGTTGCCTGGGACGGAAAAGAATTGGGCGAAATTATTACCCGTGGAAACGTCGTTATGGATGGGTATTACAAGGATTCGGAAAAGACAGAAGCAGCCATTAAGGATGGATGGTTCCACACCGGCGACCTGGCAGTAACGCATCCGGACGGATATATTGAAATCCGGGATCGTGCCAAAGATTTAATTATTTCCGGCGGTGAAAATATTTCATCCACCGAAGTAGAAGGCGTGCTGTTCAAACACCCGGATGTTGTGGAGGCTGCCGTTATTTCCATCCCGCATGAAAAATGGGGCGAGGTACCTAAAGCAATTATTGTGTTGAATGAGGGAGCAGCTGTGACAGAGAAAGAGATCATAGACTATTGTCGCTCCAGTCTGGCTCATTTCAAAGCTCCTAAAGCAGTTGAATTTGTGGATTCACTTCCGAAAACAGCAACAGGAAAACTGCAAAAGTTTCGCTTAAGAGAAATGCATTGGGATGGCCCGAAAAAAGTGAATTGAGAAGGGACGGTCCGCGGTTTCCGTAATAATAATTCATTCGCAAAGACCTAAATAAAAAAATGACGAGACAAGGGAGGGAGCGTTTTGCCGCTGACATCCGTCCGTGTTCTTGATTTAACCCGGCTGCTTCCAGGTCCATATTGTACGATGCTGCTGGCTGATTTTGGGGCAGAAGTGATTAAAGTGGAAGACCCGGCAGTTGGTGATTATGCCAGGTATTACGAACCAAAAGTGGACGAGAATAGTGCGATGTTCCATTCACTCAATCGAAACAAAAAAAGCATTTGCCTTGATTTAAAATCCGCAGAAGGGAAAGAGGACTTTTTGCGGATGGCTGCTGATGCGGATGTGGTTGTGGAGTCATTTCGCCCGGGGGTCATGGAGCGGCTGGGGCTTAGTTATGACGATCTGAAGCAGGTTAATCCCCGGCTCATTTATTGTGCGGTTACCGGCTATGGCCAAACCGGACCATATGCAAATGAACCTGGTCATGACATTAACTATTTAAGTTTCGCCGGCTTGCTTTATTTAATGGGCGAAAAAGATGAAAAACCGGTTGTCCCCGCAGCACAAATAGCTGATATTGGCGGTGGTGCTCTTCCGGCTACTGTTGGTATCTTACTTGCTTTATTGGAGAGGAAAGATTCTGGAAGGGGGCAGTTTGTCGATATTTCCATGTTGGATGGAGTCATTTCATGGCTCCAAACGCTGCTCCCTAGCTACTTGTCCGGTGGTAATAATCCGGAAAGAGGACAGCAAATGCTGAATGGTGGCAGAGCCTGTTATGCCGTTTATGAAACAAAGGATGAGCGCTTCCTTGCTGTCGGCGCACTTGAGGCAAAGTTTTGGGAAGCCTTTTGCCATGTCATCGGCCGAAGTGACTTTATACCGCTGTTAGGGGCGCCACTCCAAGAACAGTACCGTTTAAAATACGAGATTCAAACGATTATTTCCCGGAAAACGCAAGCTGAATGGCTTGAGTTATTTTCGGAAGTGGAGGCCTGTGTGTCGCCAGTACTGACGTTTGATGAAATGGTTCAGCACCCACAAGTTAACGCGCGTGAGATGATTCAGTCGATGAACCATTCGTCATTAGGTACTGTAAACCAGATTGGAACGCCGATTAAGTTATCCGAAACACCTGGTAAAGTTTATGGACAGGCACCAAAACTTGGGGAACATACAAATGAACTTAAAGAAGCAAATAGAACGTAAACCATAAATGAAAAATAAGCAGCCTGGGCAAGGGCTGCTTAATAATTGTCACTTCCAAAAAAGCTTTTAAAGGATTGGAGGGTGGCTTCCCGGTTGACTGCTCCGATGGAAGTTGTAATCGGAATACCCTTGGGACAAACCTGCACACAGTTTTGGGAATTACCGCACCCTTGCAGACCGCCATCTTCCATAAACGATTCAATCCGGTCCCCTTTGTTCATCTCACCGGTTGGATGGGCATTCTTAAGTCGTACTTGAGGAAACACAAATGGCCCCATAAATTCACTTTTATCGTTGACATTCGGGCATGCTTCGAGACAGACTCCACAAGTAAAACATTTGGACAGTTCATAGGCCATCAGGCGCTTATTTTCATTCATGCGCGGACCAGGGCCAATGTCGTATGTGCCGTCAATCGGTATCCATGCTTTGACTTGCTTGAGAGAATCAAACATGCTTTCCCTGTCAATGATGAGATCCCGCACAACAGGAAATGTCCGCATTGGCTGCAGCCGGATGGGCTGTTCCAGTTCATCAACCAGTGTGGAACAAGCCTGACGCGGTACATCATTAATTACCATGGAACATATCCCGCACACTTCTTCAAGGCAGCTCATTTCCCATTGTACGGGCAATGTTTTTTCCCCTTTTTTGTTTACCGGATTTTCTCGGATGGACATCAGGGCTGAAATAACATTCATATTTGGCCGGTAAGGCACAGTAAATTCTTCCTTATAGGCTTCTGAATCCGGAGCTTCCTGCCGTTCAATAATTAGATGAATAGTATCCGTTTTTTCCTTTGTTGCTGACATCTTTTTCACCTTCCTGTCAAGTTTTTCCGCGGCTAGTAAACGATTGATAGATGATTCTCTCCATAGTATTGGAAAAAATATTTATTCTATACAGCTTGGAAACAGATTAAGAAATCGCAGTGAATGCTTATTTGATTTGAATATTGGACAGTGTATGGCTGTTCTTTTTCCAGCCATATGTGGTATGTTGGTAATAGGGCATTTTTCCTATGAAAATACTAGGGAAAGGGTGGAGGAGTATGAAACAAGCAGGTATTGTTGGTGGATTGGGACCAGAATCCACGGTTGATTACTATCAGTCATTCATCCAAAAATACCAGCAACGAATGAACAGCAAACAGACACTTCCGGAGATTTTTATTAACAGCATCAATATGTATAATATTTTCCAGTATATCAGTGAAGACCGGCTGGATGATTTGGCTGATTATGTCGGCGGGGCGGCACAGCAACTGGAAACGATCGGGGCGGATTTTGTTATAGTTGCAGCAAATACGCCGCATATTGTGTTTGACGAAGTTCGGAAAAAAGTAAATGTCCCGATGATCAGCATTGTGGAAGCGACATTGGATCAGGCTGACGAACTGGGGTTGGAGCGCCTTGGACTGCTTGGGACCAAATTTACGATGGAACATGACTTTTTTAAACAACCATTTGTGTCGGCCAATAAAAAGATCGTTGTTCCAAGTGAAGACGAACAGCAGCTGCTGCATCAAAAAATTGTGGATGAACTGGAAAATGGTATTGTGAAAGAAGAAACGAAAGAAATTTTCCTGAGGATTACGAACCAGATGATCGAGGAAGAACAGCTGGACGGTCTGATTCTTGGATGTACAGAACTGCCGATGATCCTGGGGGTAGACGATTTCGAAATCGCCCTATTGAACACGACGGACATTCACGTTAGTAAAATGATCGACGCAACATTTTCAGACTGAGAAACATTCGGTCTTAGCGTGTGGTGTGGCAACTCGAGCGGGAGCAGCCGGAACTCGAGCGGGAGCGCCCGGAACTCGAGCGGGAAGCGGCCCAACTCGAGCGAAAGCGGGGTGAACTCGAGCGAGAGCGCCCGGAACTTGAGCGGGAGCAGCCGGAACTCGAGCGAGAACGCCCGGAACTCGAGCGGGAGGCGTGGCAACTCGAGCGACAGCTGTCCCAATTCAAAAACGGAGCTCTGTCACCAACAAGAGCTCCGTTCAATTTTTTTATGCCTGGTTTTGCAGCTGATAAGCGCTATTCTTAGGAAAAGCCACAAACCAGCTAACAATCGTCACAATCAATAACACACCAAGATAAATATAAATTCCATTGCTGAATGATAAGGCGATAAAATGGATGAGTGCGAATAGTCCCGCAAGGAGTGTCAGTAAAATATTCATCCCTGTATTCATGTCCTGTGCTAATTCGAACGACTGGCTAAACGGATAGGTCCCCTTATTCAGTAGTTTATACGAAATAATTGTATGCAGACATCCCGCCAATAACACAACAGCCAAATCTGGTATAATTTTTACAGAAAAAATAACTGTAAACACTGTACCTAATACAATGAATATAGGCAGGTACAATTTTACCAGGAATGCCTTTATCGTCCCACGGTGAAGTGAAGCCAAATCCCTAATTGGTGCGGCGCGAAAAATCCAGCTGCCTTTAAAGTTTTCCGAGTATTTCAGCATATGAATGACCGTTGGAATCATGATACTGCTGAAATAGATGGTTAAGTACGTTTTGCCTTGCCCCACATCAGAAAATGAACCATCACTGAACGAATTGAACAAAAAGATAAATGGGAAAATAAACGCTATTCCCAGTGATGGATACACCTTTAATTTAAACTCCCTTTCTTTCTTCATCATCAAGGATGCAAACTGAAAGAAGATGCGTTCTTCCCGGTTGAAACAGACCATTCGGGCCAACAGCTGATTAGGCCTGATTAATTTCTTTTTATTTTTCCGGGAATCATTCAATAACTTTTCCAAGTTTCGCTCAAAGGAAGACATTAGCCGGGAGTAAATGATAATGGAGATAACCGGAACGAATAAAGCTGCCAATGACAAAAAGATGATGCCGCTGGATGCATTTTTCCCTAGAAACCATTCAAATGGTGCTCCGAACCAAATTGGCGGTAGAAACAAGTGCCACCAGCTAAACGTATAGGAAACCGTTAAATCGATAATCTCAAAGGAGCGAGCCAGCAGCTGATATCCCACAACAATTCCAACGGATAAAAGAATCTGGACATAATTGATGATATCCTTCAATTGTTCCCCGCTGAAAACCTGCAGTGTAAAAATGTAGGTGAGTGCTGTCAGGGCAATGATAAAGAAAACATTAAGGACAAGAATCGCTAAAAATAGGAGCGAAAACACAATACCTTTCTTGATTATCATAACAACGAATGGGACGGCAAGAAGCGCTCCGGTCACGAGCGTCATATAGATACTGACGTGAACCATTTTGGCAGCACTGATTGTTTTTTTGCTCACTGGTTTTGTACCAATAATATTTTTGTCCCTGACATCCAAGAGGACGGATGTAAAATCAGAAATCATGGATGTCATCAGGAAAAACATTATGATTCCGAACATAAGGCTCATCTGCAGCATATAGTGATCGCCCAGAAATAGAAAAGGAATCAGGATCAGTCCGTAAAATCCGTACAGCCATAAGGACTTTAGAAATTGATTGCCTTCTTTCTTTTTTGATGACTCCATGTTGAAAATGGTTGGAACACGTCGTTGGTCCATGGTTAATTTCAACTGGAGGATTTTTCGCAGGTCATCGTAATCAATTCCGAGCCGCTTAAATACAAATTGGCATTTATCAAGGAGTTGCAGTGACCGAAAATCATTCATTGCTGTATCCTCCATTAACAATGCCTACAAAACTTCCGGCAACATCTTTATGTTCGTCAAATCCTGTCAGCTGATTAAATATTTCCTCCAGTGTTCCTTCCTTATTTTGCTCTCGCAGTTCCTCAAAGCTGCCGTCTGCTTTGACTTCCCCGTCCAGCAACAGTACAATCCGGTTACTGATTTTCTCGACAACGTCCATGATGTGCGAGGAATAGAAAATTGTTTTCCCCTGCGCGGCGAGCTGGGAAAGAATTTCTTTAATGATCATGACACTATTGGCATCCAATCCATTTAACGGTTCATCCAAAAAGAGTAAGTCAGGGTCATGCAGCAGGCTTGATATAATTAAAACCTTTTGCCGCATCCCTTTGGAGAAAGAAGAAAGCCGTGTATTAAATACATTCTCCATTTCAAATTCATTCATTAATTGTCGTGCTTTTTCTTCGGCTTCTTCCTTGACCAAACCGTAGAGTTCACCAATGAAGGTTAGATATTCGTTTGCTGTGAGGTTATCATATATTTCCGCGTTCTCGGGCACATAGCCAATTTTTCGCTTATATGTATGGTCACCGGCTGCGATGTTTTGCCCAAAAATTTCTACCGTTCCCTGATAATCTTCCATTAAGCCAAGCATTATCTTCACAGTTGTACTTTTCCCTGCACCATTAGGGCCAATATAGCCAATAATCTGTCCCTGGTATACATCTAAATTGATGCCATTCAAGACACGTTTGCCACCCAAGTTCATCGTTAAATCAGTAAGAGCTAATATTCTTTCAGCCAAATATAATCCCCCTCTCAACAAAATAATATAACTATTCTAACATATTTTGGGAAATTACAGGGAAGGTGGATGCAGTATTTTCAGGTAAAAAACACCTTTATCAGTGAAAGTTTGTTCAAGATAAAGGTGCCATATGGAGCGTTTACAGTAATTCCATGTTCACAAATGGTGATTTATGATCAAGTTCGCCCTTGATCCGTGTGGCATGTATTTTTTCTCCTTGCAGCCACGACGCAAAATCAAAAATAACCGGCTTGCGGTCCGATCCCATCGCAAACCATGCTTTCATCTGGTTCGGGAAGTAAGCAGCTGTATGGAGTGTGCCGGCCGATGCGTCATATTTTTTTGAAAAAACGTCTTTATCTGTATCATTCATGATCCTAAAAGCCTGATAGGCATCCGTTGCGTGCTGCTGCTGCTTTTGAATGGTTTCCTCCCGTCGGCGGGAGTCTTCCTGGCGGTAACGGTTTTCCTTATCCAACAGATGAAAGTGATTTGTGCAAACATTGGATTTCCGTGCTGCAACTTCCCTTGGTGAAGCTTCCACGACGTACGATTCTCCATTTCGGTCTAATAGAACATAACTGAATGAGTGGCGATGCGGGATTTTTTTCAATAAAGCGATGGCTTCATGGACATTTGCACATGTTTCGAGGGTGATTCGCCCAATCATATTGCACAGAAAACCATCACTGGCTTGTTTGCGGTGGGTAAAGTTATAGCCCATCACGAGACCTTTTTCATTCATCCCGTCAATCCGGCCGGTGATCTGCATGGACGGGCCGATGACAGCATAGCCCCGGTCGGACGGCTGGAATATCATGTACCGCCCTTCGTAGGAAGCCGGATGGCTGTCATAGTTGCGTATCATGTAATCGGAGCTGGTGAGAATGGAACATCCACTAAGGCCGTACTCCAAATAGTATCCTCCAAATTCCCGGATGGCATCTTCCATTGTCATGTTGAGTGCGTCACGGAGACCAAGCAGTTCGTCCCAAATGGCTGGGGCAAATTGCATAATTAATTCCTGCGCGGTTTTCGCATCGATCAGGAAGTGACGATCTTTTTTGGGTCCCCATAGTTTTTGACGGTTCGGCAGGATAGGGGAATGCTTGAGCATGTCACCCTGCATATAACCAAAGTTGTAATGGGTTCCTCTGTATTGGATAACGTCGCTGTATACGTGCTTCATAGATGTCATGCCTCTTTCCGTTATGCTAATGACAGTGTACGTCATTTGCCCTGCAATTCAAATAATCTGCATGGACGGACAGTTGGACAATGGACCACGTCCCGTTGTATAGAATGGCGGGACAATGAAAAACTAATGATGCATGAGATGTTCGCAGGGAATTATTTTATCAGGAGGTTTTAGGTGTTATGAAAAAGGTGACGGTTGTTTTTTGGATTACGCTGGCCATTACAGTTGGTTTATCTATATTGGGGGTTGTTGCGCCGGGTCAGTTTGAAGATATTTCGGCCGCGGTGATGGGGTATATATCTGACAAGTTCGGCTGGTACTATTTGCTGATTGTAACACTGTTTATTTTATTTTGCTTGTATTTGGCGTTTAGTCCGTACGGCAAAATCAGACTGGGGAAGGCCGGGGAAAAGCCGGAGTTCAGCTATTCGTCATGGCTTTCTATGCTATTCAGTGCTGGTATGGGAATTGGGCTTGTATTCTATGGTGTCGCGTCCCCGGTATCCCATTATGCCAAACACCCCCCGACGGCTGAACCTGGTACAACGGAGGCGATGGAAGAGGCCCTGCGTGTTACATTCTTTCACTATGGGGTTCATGCATGGGCCATTTATGCAGTTATTGCATTGGTATTGTCTTACTTTATGTTTCGCCATGAAAAGCCGGGGTTGGTCAGTGCGTCACTGGAGCCTCTGTTTGGTAAAAGCATGAAAGGGTTCGCCGGTAAAGTTATTGATGTTATCGCCGTCTTTGCAACCATTGTTGGGGTTGCTACGACACTTGGGTTTGGTGCGACACAAATTAATGGCGGTATCGCTTATCTATTTGATATACCGATTTCCTTCTGGGTACAGTTGGTTATTATTCTGATTGTGACTGTTTTATTTATGATTTCGACATATACCGGATTGAGCAAGGGCATTAGATATTTGAGTAATGCTAATATGGGCTTAGCTGCGGCACTATTCCTGTTCACATTAATTCTTGGTCCGACACTATATATTTTCAATTCATTAATCGATACGGTTGGGGAGTATATCCAGCAATTGCCTCGGGAAAGTTTCCGATTGGCGCCTAACGACGAAGACCAGCGGCAATGGGTGCTTGATTGGACTGTGTTTTTCTGGGCTTGGTGGCTTGCTTGGGCGCCATTTGTTGGTATATTCATTGCGCGGGTTTCAAAAGGACGCACGATACGAGAGTTCATATCCGGTGTGTTAATTGTACCTACCGTTGTTAGTTTTATATGGTTTTCCACGTTCGGTGTTTCCGGTATTGAAGCACAAAATAATGGCGCGGATATTGCTGGATTACCTAAAGAGCAGGCCTTATTTGCGATGTTTGATCAATTTCCACTGAGCATGGTGTTGTCCGTATTGGGGATTCTCTTGATTAGTACATTCTTTATTACTTCTGCCGACTCAGCTACTTTTGTTCTGGGCATGCAGACGACCAACGGATCCATGTCGCCGCCGACAAAGGTGAAATTCACATGGGGGCTGGCTCAGTCCACCATCGCAGCCGTTCTGCTATATACAGGTGGACTACAGGCATTGCAAAATGCGCTAATTTCAGCAGCACTGCCATTTTCTTTTATTATGCTGCTAATGATTGCTTCTTTTTATAAAGCATTGAAAAAGGATAAAGAGAAAAATTGGTCCTAAATGAAAAGACGGACTGTCCAGGTTGTATCGTGTGAATCCAATCGGCCTGGGCAGTTTTTTATCGCATGCGCGATTACTTAAGGAAATTTGCAAAAATAAGCTTATCATAGTACACTTTGTTATTACAGGGCAATTGGTAATTATTTTTAAATTAGGAAATTAGTTTTAAACTTTAGAGAAAGGTGTCGTTTTACATACGCAGGGAAGTTTCCCGGCTTACCAGGGAACTGAACAATAGATCCAACAAAAGTGAAAAAAGGGGGAGTGTTAGAATGGAAGATCTCTATCCTTCAAGAAAAAAGGACCAGCCGGAAATTTTGGAACGGAAGGATCCTGTGATACACACAGATCGATCCCAGGATAATCAGGCCCCTGTTTCAAAAGAACAGCTTGATTCCTACGAACGAAATGGGTTTTTGCAAATTGAAAACTTTTTCTCCGATGAAGAAGTGAAAGGTATGCAGGAAGCCATTTTTGAATTGCAGGATTCGAACAGGGATGTCACTTCCGATAAAGTAATCCGTGAACCGGAAAGTGATAACATTCGTTCTATTTTTCACGTGCATAAGGACGACAACTACTTCAAAGACGTAGCAAACGATCAGCGGATACTCGACATCGTCAACCATCTGCTGGGAAGCGATGTCTATATACATCAGTCCCGGATTAATTATAAACCGGGTTTCAAAGGGAAGGAATTCGATTGGCATTCTGATTTTGAAACATGGCATGTAGAAGACGGCATGCCAAGGATGCGGGCCGTCAGCCTGTCCATTGCACTGTCCGACAACTATACGTTTAACGGGCCTTTGATGCTTATACCGAGGTCCCAGAATTATTATGTCAGCTGTGTTGGGGAAACACCGGATAATAATTATAAGGAGTCACTTAAAAAACAAAAAGTCGGTGTTCCGGATGAAGACAGTTTGCGCTGGCTCGCCGAAACAGGAGGCGGCATTTCCGTGCCAACCGGGAAAGCAGGTTCGATTACACTGTTTGAATGCAACACCATGCACGGATCAACGAGTAACATCACGCCGTATCCGCGCAACAATTTATTCATGGTGTATAATAGTGTACAGAACCGTCTGGCCGAACCATTCTCCGGCGGTAAAAAACGGCCGGAATATATCGCAGTAAGGGAAAGCGGTATTCTGACAACAAGTTAATGAAATGAACAGCCGGGAAACTTTCCTGACTGATCAGAACCGGCATTGATGCTGATGCGGTCGCTCCTGGGTGCTGACCTTGGGGTGGCCGCTTTAATTTTATCACGCATTGAAGTTTCACTTTATGATAAAGGTTTTTCGCTAGTGGGGGAGGCGATTTCGTTTCGAATACCAGCTGGATGCTGGAGATATCAACCGGATAGGGGAGGAAATCAACCGGACAATGGCGACTATCAACCCGTTTATGGTCGATATCAACCGGTTAACGCGGTTATCAACCAGTTGTAATCAACTATCAACCGGTCCACGGTGACTATCACCCCGTCGCCGCCAACTATCAACCGGTCAGCCCCTGTTATCCGGCATCTCGTCTCAATCCACTAAAAAGACACACAGAATATCTCATCGGAAATCCTGTGTGTCCGGGGTGAAGCTGTTAAGTTGTCTGGTCGTACTGATTGACGTCAAATAGGTCAATCAGTTCAATGTCCGGGTGATTATCTTTAAACCAGTTCATGGAAAATTCATTTTTAAACAGGACGACATAATTGTCAGAACGGTCCCGGACAAGCATGTTGCGCTCGTCGTACATGGATGGATCTACTTGCTCGTGCTTCAGCCAGCGTGGAACCCGCTCTCCGATTGGTTCGAGTGCGACCTCTACATTGTATTCATTCCTCATCCGATACTGGAAGACTTCATACTGCAGCTCGCCGACTGCCCCCAAAATATACGATTCGGAACGGTAGTGTTTGTATAACTGGATGGCACCCTCCTGGACGAGCTGTTCGATACCTTTTTTGAATTGTTTGGCTTTCATGACGTTTTTGGCAGTAACACGCTGGAACTGCTCCGGTGGGAATTGCGGAAGTTCCTGATATTCGAAAAGGTTCTTCCCTTCCAGCAGTGTGTCCCCAATCTGATAGGCATTCGGGTCATAAATGCCGATAATATCTCCGGCATATGCCTCCTGGATTGTATCCCTTGAAGAAGCCACGAACTGCTGGGACTGCGCAAGCTTAATCGGTTTACCGGTACGTGCCAGTTTGACACTCATTCCGCGCTCGAATTTTCCTGAACAGACCCGAAGAAAGGCGACCCTGTCACGATGAGCCGGGTTCATGTTGGCCTGGATTTTGAATACAAATCCGGAGAAGTCCGGGTTATCCGGCGAAATAACGCCCTCCGTTGATTTGCGCGGTGCTGGTGATGGTGCCATCGAAATGAATGTATCGAAAAATGTCTGAACACCAAATGGCGCTAGTGCACTGCCAAAAAAGACCGGTGTCTGTTCGCCGGCTAAAACAGCATCAAGTGAAAAATTGTCGCCCGCTTCTTCAACAAGTGCCAGTTCATCGTTGGCAGCCTGGTAGGTTGCGTTGGAAACAAGCTCCTCGTGTTCCGGTTTTTCCAACTCTGTATATGGGATATAACTTTCTTCTTCATTTCCGTTATACTGGATAAATTGCTTACCATACCGGTCAAACGTTCCTAAAAACCGTTTGCCCATACCTGCTGGCCAGTTCATCGGGTATGTTTCAATATTTAGCACTTCCTCGATTTCTTCCAGTAGCTCAAGCGGCTCGCGGCCTTCCCGGTCCAGTTTATTAATGAATGTGAAAATTGGAATTCCCCGCATTTTACATACTTTGAACAATTTGAGTGTCTGTGCTTCAATACCTTTGGTTGCATCGATAATCATAACAACACTGTCCACAGCAGTAAGTGTCCGGTACGTATCTTCACTGAAGTCTTCGTGGCCGGGGGTATCCAGGATATTAACCTGATAGCCTTCGTACGGGAAGTTCATCACACTGGAGGTGACGGAAATACCGCGCTGTTTTTCGATTTCCATCCAGTCAGACGTAGCAAATTTACCCGACTTTTTCCCTTTGACGGTACCGGCTGAACGGATCAGATTCCCGAATAGCAGAAGTTTTTCTGTCATGGTGGTTTTCCCGGCATCCGGGTGTGAAATAATGGCAAATGTTTTTCGTTTATTTACTTCATCTTGTATCGTCATAAAAAATCCCTTCTTTATAGAAATGCTGTTGTGTTCCGAAGAGGTAGGTAAGGGGGTATATAAAGAGGAGAGTGTCATTTATGTTTAGCTAATTATGCTGAGTTATCACCATCAAAAGATAGCACGTCGAAAGGGTTTCGTCAAACATGAGTGAATTGAAGGGAGCAGGTATCCTCCGATTAGAAAAACACCTGCTTTTTTGTTGCAAACCGAGTTATGAGTGCCCGAATGCGGGCGAACTCGCTGAAAAAGGTAACTCATCGGTGCGGGCGAACTCGCCGGAAAAGGTAACTCATCAGTGTTATGAGTGCCCGAAAGCGGGCGAACACGCCGGAAAAGGTAACTCATCAGTGTTATGAGTGCCCGAAAGCGGGCGAACACGCCGAAAAAGGTAACTCATCAGGGTTATGAGTGCCCGAATGCGGGCGAACACGCCGAAAAAGGTCGCTCATCAGGGTTATGAGTGCCCGAAAGCGGGCGAACCCGCCGAAAAAGGTAACTCATCAGGGTTATGAGTGCCCGAAAGCGGGCGAACTCGCCGAAAAAGGTAACTCATCAGGGTTATGAGTGCCCGAAAGTGGCCGAACTCGCCGAAAAAGGTAACTCATCGGTGTTATGAGTGCCCGAAAGCGGGCGAACTCGCCGAAAAAGGTAACTCATCAGTGTTATGAGTGCCCGAAAGCGGCCGAACTCGCCGAAAAAGGTAACTCATCGGTATTATGAGTGCCCGAAAGCGGGCGAACTCGCCGAAAAAGGTCGCTCATCGGTGTTATGAGTGCCCGAAATTCCTTAGGTTATGGATGTATTTTAAAGCGCCTATTGACAATATACGCATGGGGGTATATGATGGTGTCAGTCGATTTGAGAGGAGAGGCACATGACACTGGCATTGATTTTAATTCTATTGTTTGTACTGGTGCTTGTTTATCGCCGCTATATTCCGGTGGCGGGTATTGGAAATATGCCGTTACATTCGGTATCATATAATAGTAACGATGTTGTTTTTGTCGATATGAGGGACTATCAGCTGTCATGCCGCGATCCGATCGAATGTGCATATCAGCTTCCACTCCCTTATTTGAAGCGATATATTCATGAATTACCAACTGATAAACAGGTTGTTATTGTCGCTTCCGATTATGAAGGTAAAAACTTAGGCGCACGTTTTTTGAAACAGAAGCGTATAAACGTTATCGGGTATCACATGATGAGAAACGAAGGAAAGGAGTGACATGAGCATGCAATATGAATCCGACGTAAAAAACCGTGTGAAACGTATTGAAGGACAAGTCAGAGGGCTGATGAAAATGATGGAAGAAGAGAAGGAATGCCGCGATGTTGTCACACAGATGACTGCGGTTCGAAATGCCCTTGACCGTACGGCTGCGCTGATTGTCAGCCAGAATCTGGAGCAATGCATCCGTGAAGAGAAACAGGACGGCGAAAACTCCGAGGATCTCATCAAAGAGGCGGTCAACCTACTTGTCAAAAGTAGATAAACAAAGGTGTTGACAAAAGCTAGATCTTCTTTTAAGGTGTTATATAGGTTACGTGATTATCGCTAACCTTTTTTTATTGCTTGTTTATATACCCGTACAGGTATATGTATTTGTTAAATGATATGGAAAACTCGTACCAAAGGAGAGGGGATGAATATGTCAGAGAAAAAGAAAACCACCATCGTCTTATTCAGCGGTGATTATGATAAAGCAATGGCTGCTTATATTATCGCTAATGGAGCGGCAGCCTATGATCATGAGGTCACTATTTTCCATACCTTCTGGGGGCTGAATGCATTGCGCAAGGAAAATCAGGTTCCAGTCAAAAAAGGGTTGATGGAAAAAATGTTTGGGAAAATGATGCCACGAGGGACAGATAAAATGAGTCTTTCTAAGATGAATTACCTGGGCATGGGTCAAAAAATGATCAAGAAAGTGATGAAAAAGCATAATGCTATGCCACTGCCACAATTGGTTGAGATGGCACAGGAACAGGATGTTAAATTGATTGCCTGTACCATGACAATGGATCTGCTTGGACTGCAGAAAGAAGAGCTTCTTGATGATATTGATTACGGTGGCGTGGCTGCTTACGTTGGGGAAGCAGAAGAAGGAAATATAAGTTTATTTATTTAATTTTTATATACCCCTTACCGTAAAATGTGATAACAGTTATTCCTTTTGGGGAATATAAAACAAAGCTTAGGAGGGACAAATGATGAAACAAATTGCCATGAAAGAATTAGTGGAAAAAGTAAAAAGCAAGGAAAATCTCCATATCATTGACGTGCGGGAGGATGATGAGGTAGCACAAGGCAAAATTCCTGGTGCTAAACACATCCCGCTGGGAGAGATTCCGGAACGTCTTAATGAGATTGATAAAAGCAACCATTATTACATGGTTTGCCGTTCAGGCGGCCGAAGTGGCAAGGCCAGTGAATTCCTTGAAAATCAGGGATTCGATGTCACAAACGTTGACGGCGGGATGCTTGCCTGGACCGAAGACGTAGAAAAGTAACAGGAGGTGATTGTTATGGGAATTACAGCAAATGAAACATTGGATGCGAAAGGACTTTCTTGTCCGATGCCAATTGTCAAAACGAAAAAAGCTATTACCAATCTCGAGCCTGGGCAAGTAATGGAAGTGCAGGCAACCGATAAAGGATCCACGGCCGATATCAAGGCATGGGCGGAAAGTACAGGTCATCAATACCTTGGTACGGTTGAAGAGGATGAGGTGCTGAAGCATTATTTGCGCAAAGCAAGTGACCATGAATCAAAAGAAGAGACCAAATACGAAGATGTCGTTGATTTGAATGAATTCCGCCAAAAAGTTGATGGTGAGGCAGCTGTCACAATTCTCGATGTTCGTGAAAATGCTGAGTATGCCTTCAATCACATTCCGGGCGCTATTAACATTCCGCTCGGTGAATTAGAAGAACGTATGGATGAACTAAAAGATGCAGACGAAATTAATGTAATTTGCCGTACAGGCAGCCGCAGCGACCTGGCCGCACAAAAGCTTTCTGACAAAGGATTCAAAAACGTAAAGAATGTCGTACCAGGTATGGCTGACTGGGATGGCTCAACTGAACAATCAACGAAGTAATTTTTAGGAGGAATGGAACATGGAAAGCCAAAACAATACACGCGTAGCAATAATTGCAGCAAACGGCGGCATGTTTGATGCCTATAAAGTATTCAACATCGCTACGGCTGCTGCAGCATCGGATAAAGAGGTTGGTATCTTCTTCACATTTGAGGGGCTCAACCTAATTCATAAGGAAGCACACAAAAACTTGCCGCTGCCGGAAGGAAAAGAACACTTCCAGGAAGGATTTGAAAAAGCGAATGTTCCATCCATCAGTGAGCTATTGAAAATGGCCCAAGAGATGGGGGTAAAGATGATTGGCTGTCAAATGACGATGGATGTTATGAACCTGGAAAAAGATGATTTTGTTGACGGCATTGAAGTAGGTGGAGCGGCATCTTTCATTGAGTTTGCCAAAGATGCCGACATGTCACTGACATTTTAATGAAAGGGAGGCAATGGAGTATGTCACAAAGCATAACAACAAAGGAACTTGCTCGTCGCGTTGTAAACCGGGAAGATACCTTGATTCTTGACGTCCGGAATACGGATGAATTTGATGATTGGAAAATTGAAGGGGACAGTGTGGATGTTATCAATGAGCCATACTTTAACCTGCTTGATGGTGTTGATGCTGTCGCTGAAAGAATAAACAAAGACCAGGAAGTCATTGTCCTTTGTGCTAAAGGCGGTTCATCCAAAATGGTCGCCGAGATGATGGAAGAAGAAGGCTTTACCAATGTCTATGATTTGGAAGGCGGCATGAAAGCCTGGAGTGAACATCTGGAACCAGTGAAAATAGCTGATTTGCGTGACGGCGGAAGTCTGTATCAATTTGTCCGCCTTGGCAAAGGCTGCCTGTCTTATATGGCGGTTTCAGGAAACGAGGCGGCTGTCATTGACGCAAACCGGATGACAGACATGTATGAACGATTTGCTGAGGAAAAAGGCGTCACTATCAAGCATACTGTAGACACGCACTTGCATGCTGACCACATATCCGGTGGCCGTCAGCTCGCTGAGAAGACAGGTGGAACGTATCATTTGCCGTCTAAAGATGCGGAAGAGGTCACATTCGACTATGCACCTTTGGAAGAAGGAAGTGACATCACCGTTGGCGCCACAACGGTCAAAGTACAGCCGTTATACTCACCGGGACACACGATTGGAAGCACATCGCTCGTGATTGATGATCAGTACTTGCTGACAGGGGATATTCTGTTCGTCAGATCTATCGGCCGTCCTGACCTGGCCGGAAAAGCGGAGGACTGGGTAGGCGACCTTCGCGATACCTTGTACAGCCGTTATAAAGAGCTGTCTGATGACTTAGTTGTATTGCCTGCACACTATTCATTTGTGGAAGAACTCGGCGATGACGGCAGTGTCAAAGCACGTCTCGGTGATTTGTATAAGCGGAACTCAGGTTTGCAGGTGGATGATGAGAATGAATTCCGGAAAATGGTTACGGAAAACTTGCCACCGCAGCCGAACGAATATGAAAATATCCGGCAAACCAACATGGGTAAAATGAATCCGGAAGATGAAAAGCAGCGTGAAATGGAAATTGGACCAAACCGTTGTGCAGTCCATGGCTAAATGTAAGGATTAATCCTGATGACAGCAGGATAGAAGGAAGATTTCAAAACAATAAACTATGAGTGAGTGTTCAAAAGGAGGATAACTTCTTGAACAACCTCTATGAGGAGGAAATGATGATGGAAGCAGCAAAAGTATTAGATGCAACAGGTATGGCATGTCCAATGCCTGTTGTGAAAACAAAAAAAGCGATAGAGGAATTGAACACAGGCGATATTTTGGAAGTTCATGCTACGGACAAAGGTGCTAAAAGTGATTTGACGGCATGGGCCAAATCAGGCGGCCATGAACTGGTAGATGAAGCAGAAGAAGGCGACATCCTGAAATTCTGGATTAAAAAAGCTTAATGGAGACCCCTCATACAGGGGTCCCCTTCTTTTAGGAGGGAAGGTTTATATGGAGTATAGTCTCGTTTTTCTTATCGTTCTTTTTCTGATTGGTTTTGCTGGTTCATTTGTTTCTGGAATGGTGGGTATTGGCGGATCTATCGTTAAGTATCCCATGCTGTTGTATATCCCGCCTATGCTGGGGTTAGCAGCCTTTTCGGCACACGAGGTATCCGGCATCAGCGCTGTACAGGTTCTGTTTGCAACCATCGGTGGTGTCTGGGCATACCGCAAAGGCGGATATTTGAATAAAACACTCATTATTTATATGGGTATTAGTATTTTGATAGGAAGCTTTATTGGCGGCTATGGGTCGCGTTTTATGACGGATGGCGGGGTCAACTTTGTTTATGGTGTACTGGCAACAATCGCAGCTGTTATGATGTTCGTTCCCAAGAAGCAAATGGACGATATCCCGCTTGATCAAGTCACATTTAACAAGTGGCTTGCCGCAGCCTTAGCGTTTGTAACCGGAATTGGTGCCGGTATCGTGGGAGCGGCAGGAGCATTTATTTTAGTGCCAATTATGCTGCTCGTCCTGAAAATACCGACACGCATGACGATTGCATCATCGCTTGCGATTACGTTTATTTCGTCAATCGGTTCCACTGCCGGCAAAGTTATGACAGGGCAGATACTGTTTATTCCCGCCGTTATTATGATTATTGCCAGCCTGATTGCGTCCCCATTGGGTGCGAACGCGGGTAAACGTGTGAATACGAAAATTCTGCAAGGTATTTTGGCTGTTCTGATTTTGGGAACCGCGATTAAAATTTGGATGGATTTCTTTTAAAAATCATCCTGTTGAACTACAATTTCTTATGAGGTGATATCATGGTTATTGTTGCTGCTATGAAAATTCTCGCAGACTGGAACGGTCCATAAATGGCAGTATTTGAGGAAATATATATAATAAAACGCAGGAGGGATAACGAATGAACCAAATCGATATGAAAGAGTTAGCTCAAAAAATCGAGAATAAGGAAAACGTCCATGTGATCGATGTACGTGAAGATGACGAAGTAGCACAGGGTAAAATTCCTGGTGCCAAACACATTCCACTGGGGGAAATTCCGGAGCGTTTAGATGAAATGGATAAAAACAACCATTACTACATGGTTTGCCGCTCCGGGGGCCGCAGTAGCAAAGCGAGTAAATTTCTTCAACATGAAGGTTATGATGTGACCAATGTTGACGGTGGTATGCAAGCCTGGGATGGCGACGTAGAGAAGTAAAAAGATGTACGAACCAAGAAAAAACAGATAATCGGTGTTTTGCCTTCCATTATTACACACACTTGAGCCATGAACTCTGTACTAAAAGAAGTTTATGGCTTTTTATGTTTTGTGGTGCAAAATCATTTATAGGCGTCTGCATGAATTCTGGACATGTGTAGTATATAATAGAAAATTGTTAGGCTATTTGAAAGAGGGATACGAATGCGTAATAAACTGTCTATCAAAATCGGGCATAAGCACAATGTAAATGAATGTCTGTTTTTATCCCCCTAACAGAAAAACAGGGCTATCTTGAGCAAATAACCCTGTTTTCTTATGCATCCGAAAACAGGTATCAGCTTGCACTATAAAACACCCACAGGAATTGCTGTCATAGGAAGATTTTCCATCATATGATTAATAATTACGGTACTAGGGTATTGTATTAATAGAACGAAAAGCATGGTGGAAAGGAGTGATTGGTATGGCGAATAATGAACATAGCAAGCACCATGAACAGCACAATCATCATAATCATGAGGCGCCTAAACAACATGATCACAGCAGCCACGAACATGACCACAATCATCATCAAGGCGGACATAGTCATCACGGTGATAGTGACCATCACGACCATGGGGGTCATGACCACGGCGGTCACGACCATCATGACCACGGAGATATGGTGAATGACTTTAAGAAGCGGTTTTATATATCTCTTGTCATAACCATCCCTATTCTCATTTTATCTCCTACGCTGCAAAGTTTTGTGAGCGTCGACTGGGGTTTTCCATTTGACCAATACATTGTGTTCGTGCTCGCAACGTTTATATTTTTCTATGGCGGATGGCCTTTTCTAACAGGTGGCGTCAGCGAAATTAAAGATAAGAATCCAGGCATGATGACACTGATTGGCCTTGCTATCTTAGTTGCTTACGTTTACAGTTCGATGACTGTTTTCGGCTGGGAAGGCAGCGATTTCTTCTGGGAACTTGCTACATTAATTGATATTATGCTGCTCGGCCATTGGATTGAAATGAAATCGGTCATGGGTGCATCAAACGCCCTGGAAGAACTGGTTAAACTGATGCCGAATGAAGCGCACAAACTTGATGAAAATGAGGATATAACCGACGTTCCGACATCAGAATTGCAACAAGGCGATTACGTACTGATCAAACCTGGTGAAAAAATACCGGTCGATGGCACCATTTATGAGGGCGGATCGGCTATTGATGAATCCATGCTCACCGGTGAATCCGTACCGATTGAAAAAGAAAAAGACGATGAAGTGATTGGCGGGTCAGTTAATAAAGAAGGGTCGATTAAAGTAGCGGTAGAGAAAACGGGTGAAGATTCCTATCTATCCCAAGTCGTTACGATGGTAAAGGAAGCTCAGGAATCCAAGTCCAAAACACAAGACTTAACAAACCGGGCTGCCAAATGGCTGTTTTATCTCGCACTTGCATCCGGGTTTATTACCCTGTTTATCTGGCTCGCACTCGGCTATGCCTTTGATGTTGCACTGGAGCGGATGGTTACGGTTATGGTTATTACCTGTCCACACGCACTCGGATTGGCGGCACCATTGGTTGTGGCTGTATCCACTTCTTTATCGGCAAAACGCGGGCTGTTGATTCGTAACCGGGCCAATTTTGAAGGTGCACGCAATCTGAATGCAGTTGTTTTTGATAAAACAGGTACACTGACACAAGGCGAATTTGGCGTGACGGAATTAATACCGAATGACGGTTATGAGAAAGAAGACGTCCTTACATGGGCAGCAAGTTTGGAGCAAAATTCCGAACACCCAATTGCGGCTGGGATTGTCAGCTCGGCAACCGAACAAAATCTCGAACTGAAAAAAATCGAGACATTCGAATCCATAACAGGCAAAGGGATTGAAGGAACCATAGAGGGACGGAAAGTGAATGTCGTCAGTCCCGGTTTTATACAAAATAATGACATGACTTATGACCGGGAAACGTTTGATCAGTTATCGGAAGAAGGGAAAACCGTTGTATTTGTATTGCTCGACGATGAACTGATCGGCATGATTGCATTAGCTGACATCGTTCGGGAAACGGCAAAAGAAGCCATATCGTCGCTTAAGAATAAAGGGATTGAAACCATTATGCTCACCGGTGACAATAAAAAGGTGGCTAACTGGGTTGCCGATCAGCTCGGTATTGACGAGGTTTACGCCGAAGTGCTCCCCGATGACAAAGCGAATCAGGTGAAGACAATCAAAGGAAAAGGTTGGAAAGCAGCCATGACAGGCGATGGTGTCAATGACGCACCAGCACTCGCAACGGCTGATTTGGGAATTGCTATCGGTGCCGGTACAGACGTCGCCATGGAATCAGCTGACGTTGTCCTGGTCAAAAGCAATCCGAATGACGTTGTGTCCCTAATGGAACTGTCACGTAAAACCTACCAGAAGATGGTTCAGAATCTGTGGTGGGCAGCCGGCTATAACATTGTTGCTATCCCGCTTGCGGCTGGTGTTCTCGCGCCCGTCGGTATCATTCTCAGCCCTGCCGTTGGAGCAGTGCTAATGAGCCTGAGCACGGTCATTGTTGCTATTAACGCGAAATTATTGAAAGCATAACGAAAACATGCCCTGAAGATACGCGTCTTATAGGGCATGTTTCGTGTTAGGCAAAAATTTAGTGAGAAATGCCAAATGGCACGAATTGAAAGTAATGTAACCCAAAGTAAAGAACAGCAATTAATATTAAGGTAAAAAAAGGGTATCGGAGGAAAGAAAAAATAGCTTGTCCGGATTGTTTACGAATGATGTCTTCCGTCGTATACAGAACTAACAGTAAAATCATCGTCACAATTAATCCCATTATTGTCATGATTTCATCGGGTCTGGACATGGCCACCATATCCCCAAGCATAGCCCCCATCATGCCTCCCATCATTCCGGAAAGCATTCCGTCAATTAATGCAGGCAGTCCAACAGGTATTCCAGTTATAAAGCCGATTGTCAAACCGATCAGAATGGCGTATACAGTTGAAGCAAATAAATTGCCATGAAGGAAAACACCAAGGATTGTCCCGCCTAAAAATCCCACAGCCATTCCTGCTGCCATGGCAATCATCATCCCATACATCGTTGTGACCCATTGCCGGTAAAAGGCAACATAAAAGATAATTGCCGTTGTTTGCAGGCTGCAAAGTCCAATTATGAAAAGCAGTCCAATGGTCATTGAAAAAGCTCCTATCGTCAGTTGTCCAATTTTGTATCGTTATGATGGATACTATGTTATACCTTGTATGGGTATGATGGTAAACAGATTTTTTTATATTCGTTCTTTGTTATGCAAAGTTAATTTATAGAATATTATCTGTTGACATATATACGCAAGGGGGGTATCCTATAATTAGGAAAGGAAAGGAGATGAGGCAGTTGGATGAATACATGCATGACCATCCGGTAACACCCCGCACACGAGATGAAAAAGACGCTGTCGTCAATCGGTTGAAACGGATTGAAGGACAAGTGCGGGGTATTCAAAAAATGGTTGAAGAGGACCGGTATTGTGTGGATATATTAGTTCAAATCAGTGCGATCAATGCTGCCTTGAAAAAGGTCGGATTTTCCGTAGCTGAACGGCACACGAAGCATTGTGTCAGTGATGCGGTACAGACCGGAAAAGGACATGAAGCAATTGATGAATTAATGGAGGTTCTGAAGCAGTTTTCCAAGTAGGGGGGGATAAACAATGAGCGAATCGGAACACACAACACTTGGTGTAACAGGGATGACCTGTGCTGCCTGCTCGAATCGGGTTGAAAAAGTTTTAAATAAAATGGATGGAGTAGATGCAAAGGTCAACTTAACGACCGAAAAAGCAGCAGTTGACTATGATCCATCTGAAGCCTCCATTGATGATATAACGGCCAGGATTGAAAAACTTGGCTATGGTGTCCAGACGGAACAAGCGGAATTCGATGTTTATGGCATGACGTGCGCCGCCTGCTCGAACCGGATTGAAAAGGTTTTGAACAAACAAAGCGGTATCAAGTCGGCGAGTGTCAATTTGGCAACCGAAAGTGCTGCTGTAGAATATAATCCAGGCCTGATGGAAGAAACCGAGATTATCGAACGAATCCAGAAACTCGGCTATGATGCGAACGTGAGGACCGAAGACGAAGATAAGCAAAGCGCAAAAGAAAAACAAATAACACAGATGAAAACGAAATTGATCACGTCTGCTTTACTGGCCGCACCACTTCTTTTAACGATGCTGGTTCATCTGTTTGGTGTCAGTGTGCCATCGTTTCTGATGAATCCGTGGTTCCAGTTTGCGTTGGCGACACCGGTTCAATTCATCATCGGCTGGCAATTTTATGTTGGTGCTTATAAAAACTTGCGTAATGGCGGGGCCAACATGGATGTGCTCGTTGCGCTTGGTACAAGTGCAGCATACTTCTACAGTTTATATGAAGCAATAAAGACGATTGGCAATCCAGGTTATGAACCGCATCTCTATTTTGAAACGAGCGCCATTTTGATCACACTCATTCTATTTGGAAAATATCTGGAAACAACTGCAAAAAGCAAAACGACGGCTGCTTTGTCGAAATTGCTGGATTTACAGGCCAAACAGGCTCGTGTCATTCGAAATGGCAAGGAAGAAATGATTCCAGTCGAGGATGTCGCTGTCGGTGACCATCTCTTGGTCAAACCCGGCGAAAAATTTCCGGTAGACGGCACAGTTGTCAAAGGGAAAACGTCAGTTGATGAATCGATGATCACTGGTGAATCAATCCCGGTTGAAAAAGATGTCCAATCCGATGTTATCGGTTCGACTATGAACAAAAATGGTACGGTTGAAATGGAAGCCACCAAAGTCGGAAAAGATACCGCGCTGGCTTCGATTGTAAAAGTGGTGGAGGATGCGCAAGGCTCCAAAGCACCGATTCAGCGGCTGGCGGATGTGATTTCCGGCTACTTTGTTCCGATTGTGGTTGGGATTGCCTTCGTTACATTTATTATCTGGATTGCTTTTGTGCAGCCGGGTGCCTTCGAGCCAGCGCTTGTCGCGGCGATTGCGGTTCTCGTTATTGCCTGTCCATGTGCGCTGGGCCTCGCTACACCAACGTCGATTATGGTCGGAACAGGAAAATCAGCTGAAACAGGCATTTTGTTTAAAGGCGGTGAACATCTGGAGCGTACCCATCAGTTAGATGCGGTCATTATGGATAAAACCGGTACCATTACTAAAGGTAAACCGGAAGTGACCGACTTTACGGCTGATACAGAAACATTGCAGCTGCTGGCTAGTGCAGAAAAAGGATCCGAGCACCCGCTGGCGGAAGCGATTGTTGCGTATGCCGCGGAGAATGACGTGGAAACGACCGAAGCTGATGCATTTGAAGCGATACCCGGTCACGGTATTAAAGCCACGATTGCCGGGGATGAAGTTCTGGTTGGAAATCGCAAACTGATGAATGAACACGGTGTCCCAGTAGAAGCCGCGGCTGATTTGGAAAGATATGAATCAGCCGGCAAAACCGCTATGCTGATCGCAGTTAGTGGGGAACTCCGCGGAATTGTTGCAGTGGCCGATACCGTGAAAGATACTGCTGCTAGCGCCATTAAACAGCTTCATGAGCAAGGGCTTGAAGTGGTGATGCTGACAGGTGACAACGAACGGACGGCACAGGCAATCGCACGTCAAGTCGGCATCGATCAGGTTATTGCACAAGTTTTACCGGAAGAAAAAGCGGATAAAGTAAAAGAAGTCCAAATGCAGGATAAGAAAGTAGCGATGGTTGGCGATGGGATTAACGATGCACCTGCACTTGCCGTCGCCGACATCGGAATTGCTATCGGAACGGGAACGGAGGTTGCGATTGAAGCTGCGGATGTAACAATTCTTGGCGGTGAACTGCTGCTGATTCCAAAGGCAATCCAGATTAGTAAAGCAACGATTCGTAATATCCGTCAAAATCTGTTCTGGGCATTTGCCTACAATAGTGCAGGCATTCCGATTGCTGCTGTCGGACTGTTAGCACCATGGATTGCCGGCGGTGCCATGGCATTAAGCTCTGTTAGTGTTGTGTCTAACTCACTTCGTCTGAAGCGAGTGAAGATATAGGGAAACTTCCTTTTGTGGGCGGTTTCCCCACAAAAGGTAAGTTGAACTTATCGGGTTGTTACCGTCCGTAATTCCGACGCACTTAAAAATCAGAGGCAAGCGTAAAGTAAGGAATTTTACGGACGGTTAGCAACGGGGAATAATGGAAACGTCCTTCTGTGGGGCGGTTTCCCCCACAGAAGGTTAGTTGACTCTAACTATTATATTTTTAAAAAGGGGAGTTGTAAATTATGCAAACAACATTGGATGTAAAAGGGATGACATGCGGTCATTGCGAAAGTGCAGTAAAAGGTGCTCTGGAAGGGTTAGATGGCGTACAAGCTGTCGAAGTAAACCTTGGTTCTGGAAAAGTGGATGTTACCTATGATGATGCGAAGGTAACAGTTGCCGATATGCGCGAAGCAGTTGAAGATCAAGGTTACGATGTAGTCGCGTAACGATAGGATAAGCCGGTTCTCCTTATGGGGGGTCGGTTTTTTCATCTTGCGAATAATTTATTCAATGGTTGGGAAGCTATAAGAAGTAATTTGAAAAACTTATTTTTCTATATATAATCGAGCGAGAGCACCCGCAACTCGAGCGAGAGCGTCCATAACTCGAGCGAGAGCACCCGCAACTCGAGCGAGAGCACCCGCAACTCGAGCGAGAGCGTCGACAACTCGAGCGGGAGCATCCACAACTCGAGCGAGAGCGTCCACAACTCGAGCGAGAGCACCCGCAACTCGAGCGAGAGCATCCGCAACTCGAGCGGGAGCACCCA